>DITH01000081.1:3338-3632 GCA_002422745.1 Alphaproteobacteria bacterium UBA6189 | reverse complement strand
GAATGTGTCCGCCGTTTTTTAGCCACCCCATTTGATGGCGGCCGCCATACCGCCCGTGTCGAACAATTAGGATAGGAGCACCCGCCATGGCCAACGCCGCAATGAAACCCGAGGATACCATGCAGAACGAATTTTTCACCGCACCGCTGATGCAAGCCGATACCGAAATTTTCACCGCTATCGGCAACGAGCTTGGCCGCCAGCAACACCAGATCGAGTTGATTGCATCGGAGAATATCGTCAGCCGCGCCGTGCTCGATGCGCAAGGCTCGGTGTTCACCAATAAATATGCCG
>DITH01000081.1:0-3293 GCA_002422745.1 Alphaproteobacteria bacterium UBA6189 | reverse complement strand
GAAGCCGGGCGATACCATCCTCGGCCAATCGCTGGCGGCGGGCGGACACCTGACCCACGGCGCCCCGGTGAACCAGTCAGGCAAATGGTTCAACGCGATTTCGTACGGCGTGCGCGAGGATAACCACCTGCTCGATTACGACGCGATCGAAGCGCTCGCCGAGGAACATAAACCCAAGCTGATTATTGCCGGGTTCTCCGCCTATCCGCGTGTGGTCGACTGGGCACGCTTCCGCCAGATTGCCGATAAGGTCGGGGCGTATTTCATGGTCGATATGGCGCATATCGCCGGGCTGGTCGCGGGCGGGTCGTACCCCTCGCCGTTGCCGCATGCGCATGTCGTCACCACCACCACGCACAAGACCCTGCGCGGTCCGCGCGGCGGCATGATTCTCTCCAACGTGCCGGAGCTTGTCGTCGGCAAAACCATGCAGGGCAAAGACCAGACGCTCGAGATGGCAATCAACTCGGCGATTTTCCCCGGCATCCAGGGTGGCCCGCTGGTGCATGTGATGGCGGCGAAAGCCGTGGCGTACGGCGAAGCGCTGCGCCCGGAGTTCAAGCAATACGCGCAGGCCATTGTCGATAATGCACGGGTGCTGGCCAAAACGCTGGTGGCCCGCGGCCTGAATATTGTATCGGGCGGGACGGACAACCATCTCGTGCTGGTCGATCTGCGGCCAAAAAACGTGACCGGCAAAGCTGCCGAAGCGGCGCTGGAGCGCGCCGGGCTTACCTGCAACAAAAACGCCATTCCGTTCGACCCGGCGTCGCCGTTTGTCACCTCGGGCATTCGCCTCGGCACCCCGGCAGGCACCACGCGCGGTTTTGGCGAAAAGGAATTCGCGCAGATCGGCGAACTGATCGGCGATGTACTCGATGGGTTAAGCAATAATCCGGAAGCGCCGGAAGCGAACGCGGACATCGAAAAAGCCGTGAAAGCCAAGGTGCGCGCCCTCACCGACCTCTTCCCGATTTACGGCTAGGAACACCGCATGCGTTGCCCGTTTTGCAGTCATGAAGATACGCAGGTAAAGGATAGCCGCCCGTCGGAAGATGGCAGCTCGATCCGCCGCCGCCGTTTCTGCCCGGCCTGCAATTCGCGTTTCACGACGTTCGAGCGGGTACAGCTGCGCGAGCTCACCGTGGTGAAAAGCAGCGGCGAGCGCAAATTATTCGACCGCGACAAGATCGCCCGCTCGATGGGCATCGCGCTGCGCAAACGGCCGGTGGAGCCGGATGCGGTGGAAATGGCCATTAACCGCATCGTGCAGAAGCTGGAATCGGAAGGTGAAAGCGATATCCCGACCCAACGGATCGGCACGCTGGTGATGGACGAACTGAAAAAGCTCGATGCCGTCGCGTACATTCGTTACGCCAGCGTTTACCGCGATTTCGGCAATGCCGAGGATTTCGAAAGTTTCGTGGAGAAACTCTAATGGCGCACGTAGCGCCACGTATGGGTAACGCGTCAACCATGCACCCTACCGATACGCAGTTCCTTCATCACGCTATTCGCATCGGCATGCGTCATCTGGGCCGCACCTGGCCGAACCCCTCCGTCGGCTGTGTGCTGGTGAAAGACGGGCAGGTCATCGCCACGGCGGCGACAGCGGAAACCGGGCGGCCGCATGCAGAAACCCAAGCGCTGGAACAAGCGGGTGAACGCGCCCGTGGCGCCACCGCCTATGTCACCCTCGAGCCTTGCGCCCATCACGGCGTTACCCCGCCCTGCGCGCGCGCGCTAATCGCCGCTGGTATTGCCCGCGTGGTGATCGGCGCGCACGACCACGACCCGCGCGTTGCCGGTAAAGGCAGCGCCATGCTGCGCGAGGCCGGGATCGCGGTCGACGACCTGGAACTGCCGAACGCGGCAGCACTGCATCGCGGATTTTTTCGCCGCGTGCGCCATGGATTGCCGGAAGTGCTCATGAAGCTCGCCACCTCGGCCGACGGCCATATGGCGGACCCCGCCGCGCAGCAACGCTGGATCACCGGCGAGACGGCGCGCATGCATGGGCATACATTGCGCAACCAGGTCGATGCGGTGCTCACCGGTATCGGCACCGTGCTGGCCGACGATCCGCTGCTTACCGTGCGGTTGCCGGGTGTGCGGCATGAACGGCTGGTGCGCGTGGTCGCTGACCGCAGCTTACGCACACCGCTCGAATGCCAACTCGTGCGCACCGCCGAGCAGCAGGCAAGCTGGATCATCACGACACCGGAAGGAGTCGAACGCGCCGCCAGTCACGCCACCGACCTGCGCGAGCGCGGCGTGAAGTTGCTAGTGCTGGAAGGCGATTTGACCGCAGAACAGCTTGCGCGTTGCCTGACAAGCGAAGGGATCACACGGGTACTGGTCGAAGGTGGGCCCAAACTTTCCACTGCGTTTTTGAAGGCACGACTGGTCGACCGACTTTACTGGTACCGATCCACCCAGTTGCTCGGAAAGGCTGGCCAACCGGCCATCGGCGCGCTAGATTCCGCCCTCATCAACGCGGCCGAGCGCCGCGGCCATCGCATCCTTCCCCTCGCCGCCGATACGTGCGAGCTTATCGAGTACCGCTCATGTTTACCGGATTAATCACCAGCCTCGGCACCATCCGTCATCGCGAAGAACGCGGCGACCTGCTGCTCGAGATTCATCCCGACGCGCGCGATTTTCCGCTGGCGCCTGGCGCATCCATCGCCTGCAACGGCATCTGCCTTACCGTCACCTCGATCACCGACGACCACGCCTTCACCGTTACGCTGTCGGCGGAAACACTGCGCTGCACCACCGCCGGACAATGGCTCACCGGCATGCGGCTGAACCTCGAGCCATCGCTGAAAGTGGGCGACGCGTTGGGCGGACATTTTGTCAGTGGCCATGTCGATGGTGTGGCGCGCGTCGTCGCTAAAACCCCGTCGGGCGATTCGACCGTGTGGGTATTCGAGGCCGCATCGGAACTGATGCGTTTTATCGCCCCCAAAGGTTCGGTCGCGCTCAATGGGGTTTCATTGACAGTGAATGCGGTGAACGGCGCAGGCGAATCGCGAAATGGCGGGGGCAGCGACCCTTCTGAATATTTCACCGTGAACATTATTCCGCATACGGCAACGGCCACTACCTTCGGTGCACTTTCGGTCGGCGATACGGTTAATCTTGAAGTCGACCTGTTGGCACGCTATGTCGCCCGCATGAATGAGCACCGCGCATGACGCAACTTTCCCCCATCGAGGAGATCATCGCCGAGGCAAAAGCCGGGCGGATGGTGATTATTGTCGACGATGAAGACCGCGAAAACGAAGGCG
>DITH01000033.1 GCA_002422745.1 Alphaproteobacteria bacterium UBA6189 | reverse complement strand
AGCCCGGCATTGGCCAGATGCTGCCAGTAACGGAAATACTCATTGCCAAAACCACTTCCCGGATTGGGTTCAATCACTCCATCTCCGTCGCCGTTGCAGGTCGTCGCATCGGTACTAGGGGTAAGGTTTGAACCCGGGCATGAGGCCGCACTTCCCCAGAACGACTGGGCATTGGTCATATCGCCGGGGAGGGCGAAATACTTATCCTTGAATGCGTGAACGGCGGTCTGCCAACGGTTATATTCCGTGCCGACCGCGCGCAGCTCGCTGGCACGAATGAGTGATTGCCCGGCAAGGATGCCGCCGACAAGTAGCCCGAGAATCACGAGCACAATCGAAAGCTCGACGAGGGAAAAGCCAGAAGTTGAAGGACGGCGCATGCCGAAAGCATAATGCACTACGCGCCGCGGCGCAAGCTGGGCGGCAGCCATGTTTCAAAGGCGCTTAAGCCCTCGCGCGCCTTAGCCTTCAGCTTCTCGATCTGCATCACGTTTTCAATGCGGCGGCGCAGGAATGCCTCCGTGTCGGCGAGGTCGGGCGTGGCATCGTCGAGCCAGACATAGAGCGTGGTCATGTACACTTTCGAGAGCAGCAGGCGCTTGGTGTAGAAATTGTAATCGGTGCTGGTATCGCCCGCGGCATGCCACATCGCATCGACTGTCGCGTAGAGGCGCTTGAGGCCTTCTGCCGCATGCCATGGCAGGGCATAGACCGCCAGCCCGCGCCGCACAGCTTCGCGATAGGGTTGGTTCTGACGCAGCCGCACCATCACTGCCGTGGCAATGCGCTCACGTATTTTTAAGTCGCTCATGCTGAAGTCGCGCTCAAGGCTTTCCAGCATACGGCGATCGGCGCGCTCAGTGAAATAATCGAGCGCATCGACCGCGCCGCCGGGGAAGCTGCGTTTTACATCCACCGCGCTAAGGCCGGTGCGCTGGGCGGCACGTTCGAGCACGCCCTGAGTCCAGCCGTCGAACACGATGTCGGGCAGGGCAGCGTCGAGAATCTGGTCGCGAATATCACTCATGCGCGCACCTTATACCGTGAATGATAAATTTGTCATGCCTGACGTTGCGGCCGATTACACCAGTTCCAGCCCGCGACGTCGTTTGGCGGGCATCCCTGCCAGAATCCGTTCCTTGGGCAGGATCATCGATACGACCGTGCCACGGTGGCGAATGGAGTCGATCATCAACCTGCCCTGATGCTGGGCGGCAAGCTCGCGCGACAGAGCGAGGCCCAGGCCAATCCCGCCCGGCTCGATATTGCGGTAGCTCGATTCCTGTTGCAGCGCATGGCGAATCACCTCGAGCTGTGCCGTGGGAATCCCATCGCCGGCATCGCGCACGCTCATGATCACCCCGTCATCGGGTTGGATGCGCACCATCAGCAGAATCTCGGCGCCGGTGGCCGAATGACGCAACGCGTTGGAGAGAAAATGGGTCAGCGCACAGAGCAATTTGCGGCGATCGGCCCAGAGGCGAATCGTCTCGGCGCAATCGATACGCAAATGCTGTTCGCGCTCGAAGGCTTTGTGGGAGTGGATTTCCACCGCCTCGGCCAACAGGTCGGCCAGGCAGAAATCTTCCTCCTCGACGAGAATCCCGCCCGCATCGAGCGAAGCGATATCAAGCAGATCATTGATTTTTCCCAGCAGCGAGCTGCCGGAAGCATGGATGTGACCGGCATATTCCTGATAGGTTGGGTTCTCAATCGCGCCGAACACGCCTTTGCTGATCATTTCCGAAAACCCCATAATAGCATTGAGTGGCGTGCGCAGCTCATGGCTCATCGACGATAAAAAAGCGTCACGCCCACGGTCACTCACGGCCAGTGCGGCTTCCAGCTCGTTTACCCGGCGCAGTAAATGCTCAATCGTAGGGATTTCATCGCCGACCGCGACCTGCGCAAGCGATGCCGGATCGTGCGGCGAGGGGGTCGGGTTGCTGGTGGCTACGGGTGCCGTGACGGGGGCGGTAACCGTCGGGCTGGCTGCCGCCGAAGCGGGTGCCGCCTTCGGGTGGTAGAATTCATGCGCGAAATACATCCAGAACATGCCACACCTGTCATTATTGCTTCATTATTACATGAAGTAATACGGCCACGATTCTGGCAAACCAGCATATTTGCTGATGACGGGCTGTGGATAACTATTCTGCCACGCGATGCGGCACTCTTGCCACAATCGCTTAAGCGCTCAGCATGGGATCGAGTTTGCCGGACTTATCGAGCGCGTGGAGATCGTCGAACCCACCCACATGCGTATCGCCGATAAAAATCTGCGGCACGGTGCGGCGGCCGCCGGCGCGGGCGATCATCTTCTCGCGTTCGGCGTCGTCTTCGACATTGATCTCAGTGAAGCTGGCGCCCTTGCGTTCAAGCAACTGCTTAGCGCGCACGCAATAGGGGCAGTAAGTGGTGGAATAGACGGTGATATCGGGCATGGTGGACTCCTTTCCCTCTCATGTAAGAAAGCTGCCGCTCGAATCAAGTTCAGCAGCACGAAAAACTGGGGCGTTAAAAATCCGGGTCGGTATAATGGTCGGGTGGGCGGAAACCCTGCACGCGGTCTTCCAGTAATTCGCGGAAGGCAGGGCGGCATTTAATCAGCGCATACCATTCTTTGACGCTGGGATACTGCTCCCACGGCACGTCACCCAGATAATCAAGGGAGGAAAGCGGTGCGGCAGCAGAGATGTCGGCGAGGGTAAGGTATTCGCCCGCCAGCCAGTTCCGCGAGGATAGCAGGTGCGCGATATAATCGAGATGGTAGAGGATGTTTTTCTTCCCCGCGCGAATCGCTTCCGACGAGGGCTCGCCATACCCCATCAGGCGTTTGTAAAGTTTCTCAAACAGTACCAGCTGGGTGACTTCGCGGTCGAACTTGCCGTCGAACCAATCGACCAGGCGCCGCACTTCGGCGCGCTCGTTGGGCGAATTGCCGAAAAACTGCACCTCGGGGAACGTCTCGTCGAGGTATTCGGCGATCGCATAGGCCGAAACGATGGGCTGGTTTTTCTCGGTGAGCAGGACAGGCACATCGCCCGCCGGGTTCAGTGCGAAAAACTCGAACCGGCGCAGCCAGAAATCCTCCACCTTCAGCTGGTGGGGGAGGTTTTTTTCCTTCAACATCAGCCGGATTTTGCGGCAGCCGGGAAGGAGGGGGGAGTGAAATAATGTCAGCATAGCGCGATGCGCATGGTTTTACCGCGATGCGTAAAGCGCAGCAAGCAGCATCATGCATCCAGTCACAAAAAGCAGCAAAGGGTTCAGGGCCTGGCCATGCAGGCAGAATGCCACCGCATCGATCAGGGCAACCGGCGTATATGCCACCGCCGCGAGGCGAAACGCCGCCTTGTAATCCACCACCGGGCGCAGCTTCAACGAAAAAAGCCGCGCCGCGACGGCAAGGAAAAACAGCATCAGGCCGCGCAAAATCGCGCCGATCAGCGCCACCATAATCCAGCCGAGGGCCGGGGTGTCGAGCATATGCACGGGGAGCGATTGCATAGAGGGCGGCATGCGTACCAGCACCACCAGCGTGCACAAAACGGCAATCACGGCATAAAGCCACAGCGCGTAGCCCAAACCGTACCCTGACTGGCTGCCGCGCAGGCGGGCGTAGAGCGCCGCCGAATAGAATGAGCCGGTAAACTGGCGGGCGAAGCTCATGGTTTATTGCCGCGTGTAACGCGCGAGGTAATGCGGCAGTTCGGCCGTAATCGGACGTGGCGTAATGCCGAGCGCTGCAAAGCCTTCGGCGCTATCGCTGACCACATTATCGGTTTTCAGCAGACGTACCTGATCGCGGGTGATCATCGGCGGGAGGGGCAGCAACTCGGCCACCGCGCCCATCAGACTGGCAACACAGCTCGGCAGGTTCACCAGGGCGAAGCCGCGCCGGGTCGTACTGCGAAGTAATTCCATTAACTGACGGAACGTATAAATCTCCGGCCCGCCGAGCTCATAGGTTTTCCCCGCTGTTTCCCCGTGGGTCGCGCAATGGAACACCGCTTCGGCTACATCGGTCACCAGTACGGGCTGGAAACGGGTGGTGCCACCGCCGATCAGCGGCAGGGCGGGGGCCACAAGGCTCATCCGCGCAAAGCGTTGGAAGAAACCGTGCTCGGGGCCGATAATAAGCGAGGGGCGAAGGGTGGTTGCTGCCGGGAATTCGCCGCGCGCTGCGTCCTCGCCAGCCTGCTTGCTTTTTGCGTATTGCGCATCTGCGGCGCCCACGCCCAGGGCCGACACATGCACCAATGCCGTAGCGCCCGCCGCAGCTGCGTGCTGGGCAATGACACGTGCACCTTCTGCATGCACACGGGTAAAGCTTTGCTGGCCGCGCGAATAAAGTACCCCAACGAGATTCACCACCGCGCTTGAGCCGGCGCATTTACCCTGCAGCGTTTCCGGCTGGGTGATATCGGCATAATCGATCACAACCTGACCGGGATAACCGGCGACTTTCAGGAATTCGGCGGCAACGCAGTCGCGCGTCAGCACGCGAACCCGCCAGCCAGCGGCAGTGAAGCGTTTCACGACATGGCGGCCTAAAAAGCCGGAGCCGCCAAAAATAGTAACAAGTGGGTAGGGCTGCATAAAAGGTTCCCGTGCGCTGGTTTGCTGCTTGTTAGCAGCCGCGCGGAAATAATCAATCCCTACGGTGTGCCCATCCCCGGTTATTGACGCACGGCGCGCAGGAACTGATCGACCTTGCTCCGCAAATCGCTGGTGCGTGTATGTAGTTGGTGGGCTACCTCGAGCAAACGTTTGCTGTCTTCTTCCGAATCGGTGGCCCCACTGCGAATGGCCAGCACGCTATGGGCGATTTCTTCCGCGCGCTGGGTCGTACGCTGGCCCATGGTCGAGATTTCCGTCGTCGCGGCGGATTGTTCCTCCACCGCTGCAGCCACACCCGCTGCCGCGCTGTCGATCGCGTCGATCACCTCGCGGATGCCGCTAAGGCTGCCGATAGCCTGGCTGGCGATGCGTTTTACTTCGTCGATCTTACCACGGATTTCCTCCGTCGCGGTGCTGGTTTGGCCGGCGAGGGTTTTCACTTCGCTGGCCACCACGGCGAACCCGCGCCCGGCTTCCCCGGCCCGCGCCGACTCAATGGTGGCATTTAACGCCAGCAGGTTGATCTGATCGGCAATCGCTTCGATCATGGCGATGATGCTGCCGATTTGCTCGGAGCTTTGCGCCAGCGCGTCCATAATCCGGGTGGCATCGCCGGTTTTCTGCACGGCTTCGCGTGTCATGCCCGAGGTGCGTTGCATCTGCGCGCTGATTTCACGGATCGATGCGCTCAGTTCCTCGGCCGCTCCGGAAACGCCGGTCGTGCTTTCCAGCGCGACGCGGCTAGCCTCGCTCACCCCTTCCGACTGGTGCAGTGCTTTGCTGGCGCTTTGCGACATATGCTCGGCCAGTTCTGCCGTTTGTTCGCTCACCTGTGCCACGTCGACGATCAGTGTTTTGATCGTCCGTTCGAAATCATCGGCCAATTGCGTCATGGCGTCGCGGCGCTTCACCTCGGCGGCGGCGGCCAACTGCTTCTTCTCTTCCTCGGCAAGCTGAATCCGTGCCAGTGCCTCTTCTGCCTGTGCTGTGGCTTCCTGGCTATGGGCAAAGCTGGTGCGCAGCACATGCGTCAGGGCAATCAGCACACCGGCTTCGATCACCACTATCACCGCGTGTATTGCCACCCGCAGCAGGCTGCTATCCCCGGGAAATACATACAACGGGATCATAAAATAGAGGGTCACATGATGCGCCGCGATGGCAGCCGTGGCGAATAAGATCGCGCTCGGGCTGACTAATGCCGCCAGCATACCCAATGCCGCGAAGAAATACATATGCAGATCAATCTGCCAGGGATGGCCTTTCAGTATTGCCACCCCAATCATCACCTGGCCGACCAGCAGCACGGCCAGCATATTATTTACCAGCGCGCGATTGTTACTGGTCGCCGCCAAATAGCCTAAGGCTGCCAGTGTGGCCGAAAGCCCGGCCAGCAGCGGCGTCGTCGCCTCCTCGCGCCATAACCCCAGCGCCAGCCAGAGCGGCACATGCAGGGCAATATAATGTTTCAGGTAACATGCGGCTTTCGCCTGAACGCCGGTTAACGAGGCGGTGGTGCCTGTAGGCATGTGGAAACTCCTTGTGTGTCGAAAAGAATAGCGCCAGCTTTGCGTAGCTGGTCGTATTGTTCGGGCGATGAGACCATAACGGTTGCGGTATATCCGCTATCTGCGAGAATAGCATCAGCAATATTACTCGCCCGCGTAAATGCCTCTCCGGCAGGGTAGAAAGCGGTCACCACCGGCCCGCGTGGCAAGCCATACTGCGCCACCGCCAGCAGGCCGA
Organism: Alphaproteobacteria bacterium UBA6189; assembly: GCA_002422745.1. GTDB lineage: Bacteria > Pseudomonadota > Alphaproteobacteria > Rickettsiales > UBA3002 > QFOX01. Next base: position 8,519 of record DITH01000033.1, on the reverse strand, counting down.
CGAGCACAAAAATCGTGAGCAGGGGAAAGAGAAGATGGGGTTTCATAGCGCGCGGCTACTGTAATGCACTGCGCGGTAGCAGGAAACACAATTGCACGAGGCCCATATAAAAAGGCATCCCAGTGGGGCTGGGATGCCTGGGGAGGCGAGCCATCGGGTTTCCCGGTAACTCGAAAATATTAAGAAGAGCTCGTCTGGTTGTCGCCATGCAATAACTCTTTGGCTTTGCTTAGCGCGACATTCACCGGGTTGGGCATGGCAAAGCGGCTTTTCTCTTCCAGCATCTGCGCGCCGATCTCAAACGCTTCTGCATCATCGAAATTTGCCTGCGCCAGCGCGAACACATCCTTCTCCTCTAGCGCAATATGGGCTTCCAGTACCCGCCGCAGTTCACGCAAATTCCGCATCCATTCGGCATCCTCGGCCGAACCGAACTGCAACGAAGCAAGCAACGCATCGATTTTATCATGCTCCTGAAACGAATGGCCGAGCAGCCCATCATCACCGGTCTGTTCGCGTAAGGGGCGGTAGAAGACTTCCTCTTCCGCTTTGCTGTGCATCGCCAGCTCCGTATGTGCGAGAGTGATAAGGTGCTTGCGCCGCTCCGGGCTTTCACTTTTCTCAATCGTATCGATAATATTCAGCACCGTCCGATGATCGGTGGCGAGAATTTCATAAATGGTCTGCATAGTCTCTCTCCTGTGGGATATTGGGAGCCCACAGTAAGACGCAGCCTGCGTAAATGCGCCATGCCGCGAAAAATAGAAATTATCCGCTAGGCATTAAGAGGCGGAATGGAATCGAAGGAATCATGCGACGACCTTTAAAAGGTCAAATGGTGCCAGGACTGCTGTCGAATCAGAGTCCTAAGTAACTGTAGATTAGGCTTATATCAATCTTGCCGGTTTGTACATACCCAGATTGATACCCATGAATAGAAACATTAATCAGCTAAAGAAAGCCAATCCACACGGTAATAGGCCCGACAACGACACTGGATAATTTCTTTAGCTGGTGCGCCTAACGACTGATCACCTGGATAGAGCATTTTAGCGCCAGAAGGTAGAATAAATGGCTCATCCAAAGGAAGGCCTCTGCCTTTACCATACTTCTGAGCCATGGAAGCATGAGAACGTCGAACTCTATTATCTCCGCAATCGTCCCATTCCTTGGTAATAGCATTAGGAGAAATTAAGTATTCGATTTTTTGGACTGATGACATAAAATTACACCAAGTCTATTCATATATCGCTGGTCTTTTCGTAAAAGCTACCCTGATTCAACACACCCAAGCCGATGGCGGGCCACCAGATAATATATCCGCCGTCTCCTCGTACATCCACGCCAGCAGCAATTTTACTAGCTGAGTTACGGATACCTTCACGATGCTTGAATAAAATGTGCCAGCCGCCGCTGCGCGTAGAGTGTGCTTGGGTTGGTGGCAAATATGCATTAACGGAAACAAGCCATTTGTCACCGCCTTGGCGCGGGTCAACGTCTAGGACATCCATCCCCGTAGCGACACCTGTCGGCACGCCGATGAGTGAACCCGGATTCCTCGTCCATAGTTCGTGCAACATGGCTTGATCCGCTGTGGCGGCTTTGAATCCCTGGGGACAAGATGGCCGCTTATCATCCCTGCATGGGAAACAAGGAACGCCCTGCGATGCAAGCCCTAACGCTACTTCAAGAGTTGCTGAGGAATTCATTAGGCACTCCACCGATCTTGAGTGCGCGCCTTTTCCCAGGCTTCAACATCTTCGATTAAATATCGAATGCAGCCTGTCGAAAAATAAACTTTTCGAGGAAATGTTGGATCGCTCTTCGCTAAGCGATGAAACGTAGCTTTAGAAATGTTGACGCGCTGCTGAAACTGCTTACGCGAAATGTAGCGTGGTTCTGTGATCATGAGTCGGCACCTCAAAATGGTGCAACTCACCTGATCTGGGGTCAGCGGCACCGGTTAAACAGTTTGAGGTCATCCAACCCCGAGCGCCTCGTCACATCCGATCTGAGGCAGTTTAAGCCGGTCATCCAACCGCGAGCGCTTCACTTCATCCGAAGATTCGCAGGTATACCTTACGCTTCAGCGGGCTCAAAGTCAATCAATCGTATTCTGGTAGAATCAGAATAAAGGCGTAGCCTCGTCTCGGATTATCCAAAATTCGCTGAAATAACTTTGGGTTTCGTCTTGCTCTTACCTGATACAAAATCACCCCACCACTGCATCATTTCACGTCGTTCCGGCAGGTACTCTGCTCGGTTATAAGCGGCGCGGATTTTGTTGCGTTCTGCATGGGCAAGTTGGCGTTCGATAACGTCAGGGCGGAAGCCGTGTTCGTTGAGAGTCGTTGAAGCGAGAGCCCGGAAACCATGTCCTACGAGTTGATCTTTGTAGCCCATCTTATGTAGCACCATATTGACGGTGTTCTCACTCATGATGGGATTTTTTCGGCGTTGCTGAGATGGAAACAGCAGCTTCCCCCAGCCCGTATGCTCCCGCAACCTTTCAAGCGTCGCTAATGCTTGAGTCGAAAGTGGCACGATATGTTCATCCTTCATTTTTGTGGTGTGTGCAGGCAAACGCCACTCCTTAGCCTTCCAATCAATATCATCCCATTGCGCCTGGCGAAGTTCTCCGGTGCGCACGAACGTGATCAGCAAAAGTTCTACGGCCAGTTTGTTTTGGGGACTGGTATCGACCGCTTCGAGTTTCTCAAGCAAATCGGGGATTTCTTGCGCTTTGATAGTCGGATGATTCTGTGCTTTGTGAGGTTTTAGCGCCCCTTTCAGATCACCGGCCGGATTATAGGTGGCGCGGCCCGTCAATATGGCAAAACGGAAGATGTTGGAGCAGATTTGCAGAAGGCGGTGGGCGAGTTCGGTTGCACCCCGTTTCTCGATGACGCGAAAGGCATCCAGCAGTTCAATAGCCTTAATCTCTGAAATCGGGCGATCTCCGAGCTCATCGATTAGATTGGCCTCCAACCGCCGCCAAAGACGATCTGCGTGATCATTGCTCCATTTGCCTTTATTTGTTTCAAACCACTCTTGGGCTACAGAGCCAAAAGAATTTCCCGCATGAAATTTGGCCATACGCTTGTCGTCTTTTTTCTTCGTGCCTGGATCAGTGCCCGCAGCCAGAAGCTTCCGGGCATCGAGACGCTTCCCGCGCGCTTCGGCAAGCGAGACCTCAGGGTAAGTACCCAGCGCCAGCATCTTTTCTTTGCCAAGATGGAAGTAGCGAAGTCGCCAGTATTTACTGCCTCTGGGATCGACTTGCAGATACAATCCATCACCATCTTTCAGGCGGTAGGTTTTCACGGCTGGCTTAGCGTTGCGAACGGCTTTATCGGATAGATGCACGATGCTCTCCTCCCGCCCAGATACCCAGCTAGATACCCAGCCAAGCATGAGACACGGTGATTCAGGTTGAACCCATTTGCATCGTATTCTGTAGGGAAATCGGCCATTTTTCAATGAAATATGACTCTACTTGGTACCCATTGAGATGGGTACTTGGTGCCCAGGACTGGACTCGAACCAGCACGCCCTTGCGAGCGCTAGCACCTGAAGCTAGTGCGTCTACCAATTCCGCCACCTGGGCACTTCAGGAGGGCGCTCTATAGCCGGGGTGAAACTCCCTGTCAATGGCGCTGTCGTAAAGGCGTTCCGGTGGCTAATGCGCGCCCGCCCGGTTGCCACCGCTGCCCGGCAAAGCTGGTGCACGCGGCAAGGTATGGCGGCAAAATTCGCTTGCCTCGCTCCGGCCTCGCCCATATGAGCGGGGCATGGATTATGAATTTCTCAAGACCGCCTTTATTACGATGTTTGTCGCCATCGACCCGCCGGGGCTGATCGCGATTTTCCTCGGCGTCACGGCGGGTATGAGCGCCGCGGCGCGCAAAGCCACCGCCACCCATGCAGTGATTGTGGCGCTGGCGATTCTGGTGGCCGCCGCCTGGGGCGGGCAGGCGGTGCTCGATTTGCTGGGCATTACCGTGCCAGCCTTCCGCATCGCCGGCGGGTTGCTACTGTTCTACATTGCGTTTGAGATGGTGTTTGAGAAACGCGTCGAACGCAAAAGCCAGTCGGCCGAGGAGGCGGTGGTCGCCGACCCGAAAAATGTGGCGGTGTTTCCGCTCGCCATTCCCATGATGGCCGGGCCGGGCGCTATTACCGCCACGATTCTACAAGCCAGTGCCGCCGGGGATAGTACGCTCAATATGCTGACGCTGATGGGCGTGCTGACTGCGGTGATCGGCATTTGCCTTGTCTGCTTTCTGCTGGCGACGAAGCTCGATCGGCTGCTTGGCAATACTGGTCGCGTGGTGCTGTCGCGCTTGCTTGGTTTATTGTTATCGGCGCTTGCGATCCAGATTATCGGCGATGGGGTGACCGCCTTCGCGCAGTAGCCGTCACCACCAACAGAAAAGGGCCAGCGCAAGCGCTGGCCCCCTCTGTGACGACCACTTCATATGGCTGCCGAAGCAGTATACAAAGCCATCGTCGCATCTCGAAGTCGCGTGCACCGAAATGCCGGACTCCTGCCGAGCGAGGGTCACCCCTCACTATTTTATTCAGCGCCCTGGCGAGGCGCCACCGTATCGGCTTGCGCCGACCGGTCCGAGAGAGTGAAACGGTGCCCGAAGGCGCCCGTTTCGCTTCCCGTGGCCCTCCCTCTCGGGCGCGGCCGTGGGCTTAACCCCACCGCACCAACCTTTCCCCGGTAAACCGAAGCCTCGTTGGCGTTGAGATGACTATGCCCCAGCCACCCAAAAATCGCCATGAAGGGCCGGCAGCTATCCACAACAAATTTACAAAACCTTATTTCTCGACGAAATTTCATGCCGTTAGAAATACCGGTGGATGTGGGTAACTCCGGGATAACCGTTCGGCTCTCGGAAAACTTATGCACCCAATGTGACAATTGCGTGAATTCGCGTGTTTTTCTCGCAGTCGCAGCATGCTTTTTGCTTCGGGCCATGGTTAGGCTTATAAAAAACAACGCATGGATTTCCAATGACCGCTACCGATACGACCGATCAAGCCGCTGCACCGGCAACGCCCAACCAGTTAGCCTATTGGCTTCCTGTTATCGAAGACGTGCGCGCCAATGGTTTTAAGGAGGGGTTTGCCAAGAAAAATCTTAAAGACCCGGCCCTCGCTACCGTCGATCGGTTCAATGCGTGGATGAATGATGCCGCGCACTGGGATGGCAAGGCGCTCCCCGCCGTCGGCACGCCCGCCTTTGCCATGGTGCAGAATATGCTGGTGATGAGCCGCGACATTATGGGCCATCCCTGGCGTGCTGCTTTTTGCAGCTGGGCGATGGAATCGCCAGACTTTAAGAAATTGTTGCACCCGGCGCAACTGAAGGAACAGGGACCGCTCGATTACGACCGCATGCGCGGCGAAATGTTCGAAGCGTTTGGTAAGGCGCTCAAGGCTGGTGGCAGAAGCCCGGTGATGGACGACGGGATGAACGACCGGTTCGTGACCCAACAGAGCAACGGCAGCTGGAAAGTGCTCACCGAGGACGAGGTGGCCAAGCTGGTGCGCGAATCGGGGGCGAATGGACCGCATGTGATTGTCACCTCCACCCACGCCTTCTGCGAATCGATTGAAGACCTGAAACCCATCACTGAGGGCTATCAGAAAATGGTTCATGGATGTTTGGATAACGACCCCAACCTGAAACTGGTGCCGTACGATAAGTTTCAACCGGGTCAGGGGCAGACCATCATGATCGCCGCGATGCATACGCGCGGCAATAACTTCCTGAACCTCGCCAATCTGTTCAACCGCCTGCACGAAGTGCAAACCTATGCCAATAACCCACAGGCCGACCGGTTCAAGTATCTCTCGGCAGGTTCGCGGCAAATGGTGTCCACCATTCTCAAAACCATTGCGGTCGACCCGTCGCGTATTCAGGCAGGTAAGGACGCGCAGGATGTACCTACGCTGTTCGACCGTTCCCGCCCGCTTGCGTTGCGCGACGACTCGGCCGAGTTGGTGCGGCATTATATGTTCCAGGGCTTCAGCATGGGCGGCAATTCCTTCCGCGACGGCATGCGGTATCTGGTGCATGAGCTGGTCGCCAGCGGCGCACCGAAGGAGCAGGTGCGCGAGATTGTCAGTAGTATTGCCATCGCCGTGAAAGCACTGAACGAAAAAGAAATGGCGCCCTATTACCGGGAGTATGGTGTGCATGTGCCGCTCATCTCCAACCATCACGACCAGATCGCGCCGCGTCCGAATTTCGCCTATAGCGACGACGATCCCTTCATCAATCTCGATGGATTTACCGACGCGAGTGGTCACCACCCCAAGCTCATGAACCTGATTGCCGATTTCGCGCATAGCAAAGCCGCGCAATGCAATCTGCTCGCCGCACTCGCCGGTAAAATGGCGATTACTCATCTTGGCGGCACAGCCGATCAGGTGCTGCTCGACCTTGCCCCCAATACCAGCGATGCGTTGCTGGTAAAGCATATGGAAACGATACAGCACGCGCTGACGCGCCGCGGGCTTGGCCATGTTGCGGTCGAGCGTGTGGAGGGGCAGGGGCGCACGCGGCTTGCCCTGCGCAGTACACATCCACTGCGCGACTTCAGCGAGCCGCATGTGCATAAGCAGCTCAAAGAGGCGTTGAAAGTGCTTGCCCAGCATGCCGACGTGATGGTTGACCCTCAAGTGTTTGAAAGCGATTTGGAAGCGTTGCCGAGGGCTGTCAGCGTCGCGCAATGGAAAGGCGGGCATCAGGCCAAAGTCGGCAAAGGAATGCGTACGGCGCATGGGCATGTGAACACCGGTATGCCGATACCCACATTTGGGGAACGGCTGGCGGCGGAGCCGACTGCCGAACCCAATGCTGCAGTGCGTTAACGGTTTCTTAAAACCTTTATGGTGAGATAGGGATATGGTTATCATGTCCACATCCTATCTTCTTATGGCCCTGATGGGTGTCGGCCTCGGCACGCATCTGCTGCTGGTCGAGCGCCGGGCGCGCCGCGCCATCGCGGTGCGGGCAAGTGCTCGCCGCTAATTCGCCGCTGCTATCATTCCCTTGAGCTTGCGCCCAAGCTGTGGCAATCTGCCTGCCTCATCTGAAAGAGGGGGCGCATATCGCCATTTACCTGCATAAAAACGACCTGTCGGCCGACGTAACCTTCGCGGGCGATCTCGCTGTCGATACCGAGGCCATGGGCCTCAATAACTTGCGCGACCGGCTGTGCGTGCTGCAAATTTCCGACGGACAGGGCGACGAACATCTCGTTCAGTTCGAGCAGGGGAATTACGCGGCGCCGAACCTGAAAAAGCTGCTGACCGATCCGGCCCGCGTCAAGCTATTCCATTTTGCCCGCTTCGATGTCGCCATTATCCAGCATTATCTCGGGGTGACCACCGCGCCGATTTACTGCACTAAAATCGCTTCGCGCCTGACCCGCACCTTTACCGAGCGCCATGGGTTTAAAGACCTTTGCCGCGATTTATTGAGTGTTGAGGTCAGCAAGCAGCAGCAAAGCTCCGACTGGGGGGCCGACACGCTGTCGCCCGAGCAGCAGGAATATGCCGCCTCCGATGTACGGCACCTGCATAAGCTGCGCGATAAGCTCGACGCCATGCTGGCCCGCGAAGGCCGCACTGAACTGGCGGCGGAATGTTTCCGTTTCCTCCCCGCCCGCGCCAAGCTCGATCTCGCAGGCTGGATTGAAACCGATATTTTTGCGCATTGAATCCATGGTTAAAACCGCGTCGCATACCGATGAACATAGCCGCCTGCTGCAGGCGGCGCGCGGCGCTATCGCCCGCGAGGTCGAAGGGTTGCAGGCGGTTTCCGATGGGCTCAACGGCACCTTCCTGAAACTGGTCGACCAAATCTATGGGCTTAAAGGGCGGGTGATTATCTCGGGCATGGGGAAGTCCGGCCATATCGGTCGGAAGATCGCCGCTACCCTGGCCTCGACCGGCACCCCGGCATTTTTCGTTCACCCATCGGAAGCGAGCCATGGCGATCTCGGCATGATCACTGCCGACGATCTAGTGATTGCATTGTCCAATTCTGGTGAAAGCGAAGAATTGTTAGCGATTTTGCCGGTGATTAAACGGCTGGGTGCGAAGATTATCAGCATCACAGGACATCCCAGCTCAACCTTGGCACGTGAATCCGACATTCATCTTGATGCACATGTCAGTCAAGAAGCTTGCCCACTTGGCTTAGCACCAACAGCAAGCACTACTGCGATGTTGGCTTTGGGTGATGCCTTGGCAGTCACCGTATTGGATCATCGTGGGTTCTCTGCAGAAGATTTTGCCCGATCTCACCCAGGCGGTAGCCTTGGTCGACGCTTACTGATTCACGTCTCTGACATTATGCGTAAAGATACGGCCATTCCCAGCGTTACGGCTGAGGCTTCACTCTCAGATGGCCTATTGGAGATGACACGCAAAGGCTTGGGCATGACAGCTATCATCAACGATGCCAAGCAACCTATCGGGATTTTCACTGATGGTGA
>DITH01000132.1 GCA_002422745.1 Alphaproteobacteria bacterium UBA6189 | reverse complement strand
TCAGCGATTTGCCGCCGCGCGGCACAATAATATCGACCAGCCCGACCAGTCCCAGCAGGATGCCCACCGCGGCACGATCGGTCGTCGGCACCAGCTGCACGCATGCGTTCGGCAATCCCGCCTGGCGAAGCCCGTCCTGCATGCAGGCAGCTATGGCGCGGCTGGAATGCATGCTCTCCGAGCCACCGCGCAGGATCGCCGCGTTGCCGGCCTTCAGGCACAGCCCGCCGGCGTCAGCGGTCACGTTCGGGCGCGATTCGTAGATGATGCCGATCACCCCGAGCGGCACGCTCACCCGCGCGATATGCAGGCCGTTATGTGCTACGTCCCACGCCTCGAGCGTGCGGCCTACCGGATCGGGTAACTCAGCAACGCTGGCTACCCCGTCGGCCATGGCGACAATGCGTGCGTCGTCGAGCAGCAAACGGTCGAGCATGGCGTCGGATAGGCCTTTGGCGCGCGCGGCCTCCATATCTAGCGCATTGGCGGCTAGAATGGTGGCGACATTGTCGCGTAACGCTTCGGCGGCGGCCAGCAGGGCGCGGTTTTTTGTCTCCCCGTCGGTCACGGCGAGATGCTGGTAGGCTGTGCGGGCGTCGCGCGCCAATTGCTCCATCTGCTGGGCGAGATTGCTCATCGGCGCGGCGCCTTTCCGGCGACGACGCGGGTATGGCACAGCATGTCATGCACGCCGGTGCGGTCTTCCTTCACCAAAATTGGCAGGAACCATACGAGCTGCAGCCATACCACCAGCGGCATAGCGATTGCCGGGGCCAGAAAGCTCGATTGCATCGGCAGGCTGGGAATGATGTAGGCCAGGAAACGCTGCAACGCATCGGCCATGCTGAGCGGACGGCCGTTCGCGTGCACTACATAAATCGACAAGAGGCGTTGCGCCGGGCTGGCCTGCCAGGACGAGCCGGTGGAAAGCGTGAAATACACCGCGTAGGTAAGAAAGCTGGTCACTAGCATAACCGGGGTTTCGCCCAGTAACTGCAGCAGCACTTGCAGCAGTACGAACAGCAGCAACGTGTCGATCAGGTTAGCGAAAATTCGCTCCAGCCGACCGGCAAGGATCATAGGTTTCTTGGCGCGTTTCATAGCATGGCCAAATCGTCGCGGTGAATCATGGTGTCGCGTCCTTCATAGCCTAAAAGTGCGGCAATCGCACCCGTCTTTTGTCCGGCGATCTTTGCCGCTTCCACACTGCCATAGGCAGTGATGCCGCATGCCAGCACCGTCCCGTCGAGGGTGCGGATGGCCACCGTGTCCCCACGCTCGAAAGCACCCTCGACCGTGCGAACACCGGCGGGCAGCAAGCTCTTGCCCGAGCGCAGGGCGGTGGCCGCACCGTCATCGACCACCACGGCGCCGCGGGGCGACACGGCAGTGGCGATCCAGTGTTTGCGGGCCTGCGCCGGGGTGGCGGCGGCCACGAACCAGCTGGCGCGGGCGCCTTGTTCCAGCGCCAGCAGCGGGTGCGGTGCATCGCCCCGTGCAATCGCCATATGGCATCCTGCTTTGGTCGCCATCACCGCTGCATCGAGCTTGGTGCGCATCCCCCCCGACGAAAGCGCTGAGGCGGCATCGCCCCCCATGGCCAGGATTTCCGGCGTAATGCGGTCGATGCGCGCCAGATGCTCCGCCGTCGGCTGCTTGCGCGGATCGGCATTGTACAACCCGTCAATATCGGAAAACAGCACCAGCATATCGGCGCTGGTCATCACCGCTACGCGCGCCGCCAGACGGTCGTTATCGCCGAATTTCAGCTCGGCCGTTGCCACCGTGTCGTTTTCATTGACGATAGGAATCAGCCCATGGCTAAGCAGGGTGGTGAACGTGCTGCGCGCATTGAGGTAACGGCGGCGTTGTTCGGAATCTTCCAGCGTCAGCAGCAGCTGGCCGACATGCAGTCCGTGCCCGGCAAACGCTTCCTGCCAGGCTTGCATCAGCAAGGGTTGCCCGGCGGCGGCGGCGGCCTGTTTTTCTTCCAGCGTTAACCTGCCGCCGGTGAGCCCGACCAGTGGCCGACCCAACGCGACCGCGCCGGAAGAGACCAGGATGATGTCTTTGCCCGCGGCGCGCAGGGTAGCAATGTCGGCGGCAAGCGATTGCATCCATCCGCGGTTGGCGCTGGCCGTGACGGCGTCGGCAACCAGGCTGGAGCCAAGCTTGATGACCAGGCGGCGGGCGGAATTGATGGTGGGCAGGGGCGTGCTCATGCAGTCTTCATACGGCGCGGCGGGGGATTTGTCATCCACCCGTTAGGCGTCGTCGTCCGTATCGGGCCCGATCATCGACGGGGGCGGTTCTTCCACCACCCCGCGATAGGTTTCGATGGTGCGCAGCATATCGACCAGCAGTGGTTCGATCCCCATCTGTCCGGCGGCGGAAATCGTATAAATTTCGGTGCCCGCTTCGGCGGCAAGCGCGGCGCGCTTTGCAGCAATTTCCTGCTCGTCGAGCGCGTCGCATTTATTGAGCGCCACCAGCTCGGGCTTGGCAGCCAGCTCGGCGTCATATGCTTCCAGCTCGCCGCGCACGGTGCGGTAAGCGGCCGCGACATCCTCCTGCGTCCCGTCGATCAGATGCAGCAATACGCCGCAGCGCTCGACATGGCCGAGAAATTTCAGCCCCAGCCCTTTGCCTTCGGCGGCGCCTTCGATAAGGCCCGGAATATCGGCCAG
>DITH01000102.1 GCA_002422745.1 Alphaproteobacteria bacterium UBA6189 | reverse complement strand
CCGAGATGATGGACGGGCGGGTGAAAACGCTGCATCCGCACATTCATGGTGGGCTACTGGCGCGCAATGACCCGTCGCACCAGCAGGCGGCGATGGAGCACGGCATTGGGATGATCGATTTGCTGGTGGTGAATCTCTATCCGTTNNTCGGCGGGCCGGCGATGATTCGCGCCGCGGCAAAGAATCATGAGCGGGTAACCGTGATTGTCGATGTGGCGGATTACGATACCGTGCAGGCGTTGATCGTGCAGCAGGGCGAGGTACCGCTAGCGGTGCGCACGCAGCTGGCAGCGAAAGCGTTTGCGCGCACCGGTGCCTATGACACGCTGATCGCCAGCTGGCTGACGGGGCAGCATGCCGGGCTCAGGATTCAGGATGCAGGGAATGAAGCGTCGCCGTTTCCCGCCTACCTGCTCGATGCGCAGATGGCTGAAACGCTACGCTATGGCGAGAATCCGCATCAACAGGCAGCGCTCTATCGCCGCATGGCAGGGAATGGTGGTATGGCACAGGCCGTACCGCTACAGGGCAAGGCGCTGAGTTACAATAACCTGGCCGATGCCGAAGCCGCCTGGCAGCTGGTGGCCAGCTGCGACGAGCCCTGCGTGGCGATTATCAAGCATGCCAACCCGTGCGGGGTGGCGCTGGGCGCCGATGGGGCGGCGGCGTTCCGCCGTGCCCTGGCGGGTGATCCGCAAAGTGCCTTTGGCGGGATCGTGGCGAGCAACCGCACCATCGATGCAGCGTTTGTGGAAGCGATCGGCAGCTTGTTTTTAGAAGTGATCCTCGCGGCGGATTTCACCGACGAGGCGCTGGCCATGCTGGTGGCAAAGAAAAATCTACGGGTGCTGCGCGTGGCGGTCGAGACCCATCCCTCGCCGCTGAGCCAATGGCAGATCCAGCCGATCAGCGGCGGCTACCTGGTGCAGACGCGTGACGTGGCGGCGATGGATGCGACGCGCTGGCAGCTGGCGACTGGCGGCACGCTGAGCGACGCACACCAGCGCGACGCGGTGCTCGCCTATCATATTGCGCGGCATGTGCGCTCGAATGCGATCGTGCTGGTGAAGGACGGGATGGCGATCGGTATCGGCGCCGGGCAGCAAAGCCGGGTCGATGCGGTGAAAATTGCCACCGACAAGGCGCGCCAGTACGGGCACGACCCCAAAGGGGCGGTGCTGGCCTCGGAAGCGTTTTTACCGTTTGCCGATAATGTGGAGCTGGCGGCGCAGGCGGGCATCGGCCTGATCGTGCAGCCTGGCGGTTCGGTGCGTGATGGCGAGGTGATCGACGCGGCGAAGAAGCATGGGATCGCCATGCTGCTGACCGGCATGCGCCATTTTAAACATTAGCGGCCTGAAAACGGACCATCTGCGTCGTCACGCGCGTCGCTGTGCTCAGTTACGTAGCGCTGCTACGCGCCTTCGCCCATCGGCACACGCTTCCTAGCATCTGGTCCATTTTGAGGCCGCGCGCGATACGCGAAGGAATAAAGTAAAGGCGTTGGAAAATAGCCTGCGTAGCGCCGAAGATGCGCGAGTCGCGAAGCGGCCAGAGGTCAGCGCGTAGCGCGAAGGAGATCAAGATCTCCTTCCATTATCACTGACTGATAATCCACTGCACCTGGCGAAGGGCGACGATCAGCATCGAATAGTCGAGGGAGGGCTGGGTGCGCAGTTCCTCGACGAAGCCGAGATAGCGGGTCATGGCGTCGCCATGGTCGTCGACCCAGAGCAGGGCCGGATCGCCCTTTTTCTTGCCGTAGCGGTGGATGGCGTCGAGCGTCAGGCGGCGCTGCGCCTGATAGAGTTCGGTGCCGAGCGATTTGACGGCGAGGCGCTGCCAGTAATTCTCGGCGATGATATGGTGCGTGCTGCGGCGCATCCAGCCGAGCTTCAGTTGGGCGCCGAGCTCGAAATAGGTGTCGCCAACCTCGAGCACTTTGCGTTTGGTGGCGGCAGCGATGTCGATAATATCGCAGGCCGAGGAGAGGATTTCCAACATCGCCATATGGCGGGCGAGCGACGCCGGGATGCGCTGGGCTTCGAGTTGCGCCACCTGCGTGTGGTAGGCTTTGCGCAGCGTGTCGGTCATGATGGTTTCGGCATGGTCGCGAATGGCGCGGATGCCGTCGGCATAACGGGTTTTCACCTCGTCGAGCTTCATCGGCTGTGGCACGTGCGACAGGAACCAGCGGCAGGAATGCTCAATGAATTGGTTGACCTGGCCGAAGAGTTGCGCCTGCAACGCCGCGGGCACGTTGCCGTCGAGCGCTTCGATTTCGGCCCAGAGCTCGCGCAGCCCGAACGCATCGCGCGTGGCGATATAGGCTTGCGCGATGTCGGGCGCGCCGAGGCCGGTGGCGCGCATGAGCCCGTGGGCAAAGGCGAAGCCGGCGCGGTTGACGATGGAGTTGGTGACCAGCGTGGCGACGATTTCGCGGCGCAGGCGGTGCGCTTCGATATCGGTGCCGAACGGTTTTTGCATCGCCTCGGGGAAGTAGCGCAGCAGGTCGCCCTCGAAATACGGGGCGTCGAGCAGCGGCGATTCCTTGAGGTCGCGCGACAGGGCCATTTTGGCATAGGCCAGCAGCACGGCGATTTCCGGCCGGGTGAGGCCAAGGCGGGCAGCGCGCAGCTCGGCAAATTGCTTGCCGTCGGGCAGGAACTCGACGTCGCGGTTGAGGAATTTTTCGGCCTCGAGCTGATGGATCAGCTGTTCGGCGGCGTCGAGCAGGTCGTAGCCCTGCGTTTCGGCGATGGTGATGGCCTGGGTTTGCAGCCGGTTATCGAGCAGCACCAGCTCGCCGACTTCATGTTCCATTTTCTTGAGCAGCGCATTGCGCTTGGGCAGGGTGAGGCGATTCGCCTCGACCGCTTTGCCGAGGGCGATTTTGATGTTCACCTCATGGTCGGAACAATCGACGCCGCCGGAATTGTCGATCGCGTCGGTGTTGATGCGGCCGCCGGTGCGGCTGTATTCGATCCGGCCGCGTTGGGTGAAGCCGAGATTGCCCCCCTCGCCGACTACTTTGCAGCGCAGGTCACGGCCATTGACGCGCAGGGCCGCGTTGGCGCGGTCGCCAACCGATTCGTTGCTTTCGTTGCTGGCTTTGACATACGTGCCGATGCCGCCATTCCATAACAGCTCGACCGGTGCCTGCAGGATGAGGCGGATGATTTCATCGGGCGTAGCTTCGGTCACGTCGGTGCCAAGCGCAACGCGTGCCTCGGCCGATAGGCGGATCGATTTGGCGGTGCGCTCGTAAACGCCGCCGCCCTTGCTGATGAGCGGCGCGGCGTAATCGGTCCAGCCGCTGCGGGGCAAGGCGAAAAGGCGCTGGCGTTCGGCGAAGCTGGTCGCTGCATCGGGGCTGGGATCGATGAAAATATGGCGGTGGTTGAAGGCGGCGATCAACCGGATATGGGGCGAAAGCAGCATGCCGTTGCCGAAGACAT
>DITH01000176.1 GCA_002422745.1 Alphaproteobacteria bacterium UBA6189 | reverse complement strand
GAATCCGGCGTGCACCGGCTGGTGCGGATTTCGCCGTTTGATTCCAACGCCCGCCGCCATACCAGCTTTGCCAGCGCCTGGGTGTATCCGGAAGTCGACGAGAATATCAATATCGTGATCGAGGAGAAGGACGTGCGGGTCGACACCTACCGTTCCTCGGGCGCAGGCGGACAAAACGTCAACAAGGTGGAATCCGCCGTGCGGCTGACGCATATTCCGACCAATATCGTGGTGGCCTGCCAGAACCAGCGGAGCCAGCACCAGAACCGCGAAGAAGCATGGAAAATGCTGCGCGCCCGGCTCTACGAACACGAGCTGCAAAAGCGCGAGGCGGCCGCTGCGGTCACCGAAGCCAGCAAAAGCGATAATAGCTGGGGCAGCCAGATCCGCAATTACGTGCTGGCGCCCTACCAGCTGGTGAAGGATGTGCGCACCGGGGTGGAAACCTCCGACACGCAAGGCGTGCTCGATGGCGATCTCGACCCGTTCGTCAGCGCTAGTTTGGCGGCTAAAATCCGCGGCTCGCAAGAAGCTTAAGTTGCCTTTCCCCGCAGAAATGCGTATATCCCGCGCATGAATAGCTTGGGGTTCGATAAACCGGAAAGCCAGACCCGTGTGGTGGTGGCGATGTCGGGCGGGGTGGATTCGTCCGCCGTCGCGGCGATGTTGCATGCCGAAGGGTACGAGGTGATCGGCATCACGCTGCAATTGTACGACCATGGCGTGGCGGTAGGTAAAAAAGGCGCCTGTTGCGCCGGGCAGGATATTCACGATGCTCGCCGCGTGGCCGATACGCTGGGTATTGCGCATTATGTGCTGAATTACGAATCGAAATTCAAAGATGCGGTGATGGACGATTTCGTCGAGACGTATTTATCCGGTGCGACGCCGATTCCCTGCGTGCGCTGTAACCAGAGCGTGAAGTTCAAGGATCTGCTGCAAACCGCGCGCGAGCTGGGTGCCGACTGCATGGCGACCGGCCATTACGTGCAACGGGTGGTGAAAGACGGGAAAGCGGAATTGCATCGCGGCGCCGATCCGGACAAGGACCAAAGCTATTTCCTGTTTGCCACCACGCAGGAGCAGCTGGAGTTTTTGCGTTTTCCTTTAGGCCATATGAATAAAGAGCAGACCCGTGCACTGGCGACGCAGTACGGGCTGGCCATTGCCGATAAGCCCGATAGTCAGGATATTTGTTTCGTGCCCACCGGCGGCTACGCCAAGGTGATCGAGAAACTGCGCCCCGGTGCGGCGGAGCCGGGTCAGATCGTGCATGTGGACGGCACGGTATTGGGTGCGCATCAGGGCATTATTCATTACACGGTGGGCCAGCGTAAAGGGCTGGTCAGCGGTGTGGCTGAACCATTATATGTGGTGCGGCTCGATGCGACGAACCGGCAAGTGGTGGTGGGGCCAAAAAAGGCGCTGGCCCAGACCGATGTGCGCCTGAAAGAAATGAACTGGCTGGGCGGGCAAACCGCGCCGCCCGAGCTTTGGGTGAAAATGCGCTCGGCGCAGATTCCACAGCGTGCCAGTATGGTGGAGCGCGCGGACGATGCCGCGCTGGTGCGGCTGGCGATGCCGTATGAGGGCGTTGCCCCGGGGCAGGCCTGTGTGATGTATGACGGTAACCGTATGCTCGGTGGTGGTTGGATCACCCCGCGCGATGCGGCTTAGAACCAGAATTCTTTTTCCTCTTCCTGCTCTTTGCTGAACTGGGTGACTTCATCGCCCCACTCGTTCTCGATCCGTTTCTGGTTTTTCGACAGGCGGGCGATCTGGGTGGTGTGAAAACCGCCGATCAGCGTATGCGCGATCATTGGCATCACCCGCACCATCAGCAGTCCGATCAGCGCCGAACCGTAGACCAGCAGCCAGTTTCCTGCGTCGCCCATGATGGTCTGCATGACGCTGGAGCTGGGGCCGTAAAACAATATTTTGCCGATGAAGGGCATGACCCCACTCAGGTTACAGGCGAAAATGGTTTTGAACACGTAGCGTTTGCGAGAGGCATCGATGTAATAGGTGACGATCGACGGCATCATGGCGATGATGACGAATATAAAGCCGGTGCGAAACATCGCCATCATGGCCAAGCTGGCGATGATGAGAAGGATGCGATTGCGTTTGCTCATGCGTGGGCGAGCATTTGCGCTGGATCGGGCGGCTTGGTTTTCCGGATTCATGGCCATACTGCTCATTTAGTACCCCAACAGATTGGAAAGCACCACATAACTGGTGATGGTGAGGGCGGTATAGCTGATAATCATCGCCATTTTTCGTCCCATTTCCTGGGCGTAATGGTCGATCAGCCGCGGATTTTCATACCGTTCGATTTTCTTCTGGTTGATCTGGTGCAGGGCAATCGCCTTGGCAAAACCGTCGTAATCGCGGCTGGCGATATCCTGGTTAATAATAACCACTAGTAATTCGTTTAAATCGCCGGTGCTGGCCAGTCGCTTCAGCTGTAGCTTAAGACGCTTGCGCAGAATGCGGTTATGAATTTCGTCGAGCATTTTTTCGATCCGCATGGCGGCCCAGGTGCATAGCCCGACCAGATGCAGCTTCTCCTGTTTGCCGACTTTCAGCTGCGCGCGGGCGAGGATTTTCATTACCACCAGCTCGTCGTTCGTAGCGAGCTTGGGAATGGTGCGTAATTCGTCGAGCGTCAACTCCTTGCTGAGACTGATTTTACTGGCGACGAATGCGGCCATGTGGCGGTCGTTGAAGCTGGTGTCGGGGGCCAGATTATGGGCCAGCGCGTCGAGGGTTTTTAATGTGTCGATGGCGGTAGTCAGGTGGTAGGGTTTCAGCAGGTGCGACTGGCACG
Source organism: Alphaproteobacteria bacterium UBA6189 (assembly GCA_002422745.1). Taxonomy (GTDB): domain Bacteria; phylum Pseudomonadota; class Alphaproteobacteria; order Rickettsiales; family UBA3002; genus QFOX01. The sequence continues at coordinate 1,689 of DITH01000176.1, read as the reverse complement.
GCAATGAGGGGTTCAGATCGTACATAATGCGCTCGACGCCAAAACCGAAGCTGCGGCTTTTCAGGAATGGCCGCATGCGCTGCAGTTTCCAGATGATCTGGCTCATTTCTCCCGGCTTGTTGGCTTCGGAAAGCTCGCTCCAGTAGCTTGATACGTCGGTTTCGATCATGCCAAGTAGCTGGCTCAAATCCTGGTGGTTGTCCCCCTTCAGCATATCGGCCAGCATCAAGCCGATAGCGTCGGGCCGTATCGCGAGCGACATGCTGCGGATCGGGCCGGTGGGATCGAGGATCGCGATGATGCGGCTCATCATGTCGCTGACATGCTTTTCGGTACTGGCTTCCCCTGCGATGCGCAGGGCACGCTCGACGCGCTCGCCCATTTCGGGGCGGTGCAGGCTGGTTTCGCACCAGCGTTCCAGTTTCATGGTTTTGATGTCTTTGACCGCCTCGCGCCAGTTACGGTGGAAGGCGTTGGCCAGCAAATGGCGGCTGAAGAAATTCTCACCGCCGAAAGCGAACGGGCGGGCGGCTTCCTTGGGCGGCGACGGCGCAATCATGTTGAAACGTTTGCCACCCAGCCATTGGATAACCTGATCAAGGCTCCAGCGTTCGGCCGGGTTATCGTTCAGCGTGCCGCGGAAAAAATCCTGGAACGCGTCGGAAAAATCGCGGTTGTTCGCGAAGACCTGATAGGTGGTGTAGCTGAGGATAAGTTTGATGTATTCTTCGCGCGGCAAGCGGCGGAAACGCTCGACTCCGTATAGGAGCTCATACGCCAGGATACCCAGCGCATAGACATCGCCTTGCTCGGTGGCGTCGCCGTGGCCGAGCGTATCACACATTAAATGCTCCAGCGGCCGGTACATGTGATGCCCGATGGTGCCGGGTGGCATGGAGTAACATTCGGCAAGGCCCGCACCCTCGCCGACATAAATGGTTTGCGGACACAGATTGCCATGGCTGACTTTTTTGGTACGTAGCCCCGCCAGCGCGCGGATAGTCGGCTGCATCACGTGATCGATCAGCATATGCTCGTGCAGCCGCGGCCGGGTAACCATCGCATCGCTTAAGCGCTGGCCTTCCGGCATTTCCATAAACAGTACATAGCGCGATTCATTCAGATGCGAGCAGTTCACAGTCCCGGCGCCGTAGATCGGCACCATGTGGGGGATGGCATTGCCAAGCATGGCGGCAATGGCGCCGTCGCGGTAAGGCAGGCTGTTGTCGCAAACCATGGCGTAGGCGTTGCGGTTATTGGAAAAATCATCGATGGCGGCATAGGCCTTGGCGTAGGCGTGGTCGTATTCGGGCAGCGGCTTATCGGGGAGGAGGGTAAAGCGTTTCAGCAGGTCGTTTTGCTTTTCGCCATACGGGTTATATGTGGCGCGGTAGCTATCCATCAACGCAGCGAGGCCGGTATCGACCTGCTCTTCGATCATAGGTATATCGTCGGCGTCAACTGTTTGCGCGCGGGCCATGCTGCATCCCTACCTGGAATGGTGTTACTGTTCTTGTGACTATAACGCAGTTTGCTCGGGCGCTCAACGAAACAAAGGTTAAGTGAACCTTAACGGGCGCGGATGGCATTAACGGTTTCAGGCCAGGAAAGGATCGTGCACCAGGATAGTATCTTCGCGATCCGGCGACGTGGAGAGCAACGCTACCGGACAGCCGATCAGTTCCTCGA
>DITH01000008.1 GCA_002422745.1 Alphaproteobacteria bacterium UBA6189 | reverse complement strand
CGCTCGCCCCAGCGCAGATACATGCGAAACAGCATGAACGCCCAGTCCTGCGATTCGGTGCCGCCGGCGCCCGGATGGATCTCGATGAAGCAGTTATTGCCGTCGGCTTCGCCGCTCATCAGCGCTTCGAGCTCGGCGGTCGCCACCTGTTCCACCATCGTTTTCAGCTGCGCTTCGCCCTCGACGATGCTGGCGTCATCGCCCGCTTCTTCGCCAAGTTCGATCAACGTGAGTGCGTCCTGAAACCCGCTATCGAGCCGCCGGTATTCGCTGATCTGGTGATCGACCCGCGTACGCTCGCGGAGGATTTTCTGTGCCTCGGCCTGATTATCCCACAAGGCAGGGTCTTCAGCACGGGCATTGAGCTCCTCGGCGCGCTTTAAAAGGTTATCCCAGTCAAAGGCACCTCCGCAGGATCGCCTGCGATGATTCGAATTGCTCTTTTAATGCGATGATTTCGGCTTTCATTTCCGTCCTATGCTTAACTAGTACAGCCCGCCCGTGCCCATACCCGCTTCGGCGTTAGGGTTGAAGCCTTGCGGGTCGACCGGCCGCTGGTAGGGCGCCATTTCCCCGGCTTCGGGGGGGCTATAACCATCGGCCGTCGGCTGGGCGCCGATATCTTCCGGCGTCAACACCGGCGCTTGTTCGCTGGCGCTGTTTGCCCGTTCCTCGGCCAGTTCGTTTTCCGGCTTAAAGATCGCCCCACCGGTGAGGAACGCTTCGTCCATCACGTTGTTGCCCTGGATTTCTTCGCCGGCAAATAGCGGCTGGCCGCTCATCCGGTCGATCGGCACTTCGCGAATGCCCGGCGGCGGGGTAAACGGCTTATCGGGAATCATGTCGCCCGCCAGCTGCATGAATTTGATGAAGGCCTGCAGCGGCACACGTCCGCCGGTTTCCTTGGCGCCCATCGGCCGTGGCGTATCGAAACCGATATAGGTGCCGACCACGTAATCGGGCGTGTAGGCCATGAACCACGTATCGCGCGATTCGTTGGTGGTGCCGGTTTTACCAGCGATGCCTTCACGACCGAGCACTTTCGCCCCGGCGCCCGTGCCGCGCTGGATCACCCCTTGCAGGATCGACGTCACCTGATAGGCGACGCGCGGGTCGATCACCCGGTCGCGCTCATCTTCCAGCGTCGGGGCAGTGCTGGCCGCGCCAGACGGGTCGACATTGGTACATGCATCGCAAAAGCGGGTATCGCGGCGGAAAATCGTGGTGCCATTGCGATCGTCGATCCGCTCGATCAGCCATGGCGCGACCCGCCGTCCACCGTTGGCCACCATGCTGTACGCATTGGCAAGCTTCAGCAGCGTGGTTTCATAGGCGCCCAGCACCATCGAATAATTTTCGGGGATACCGCCAATATCGGCTTCGTCGTAAATACCGAGGCGCTTGGCCACCCGCTTGATGCGCTTGAGCCCTACCATCTGCGCGATACGTACCGTCATTAGGTTACGCGATTTCTCGAGCCCCATACGGAAGGTGGTCGGCCCGAGGAAATTGCCTTCGTAGTTTTTCGGCCGCCACATGGGCAGGCCCGGTCCTTGCGGCAGCTCCACCGGCGCATCCATCACCACCGAGGTGGGACTGAAACCGTTCTCGAGCGCCGTGAGATAGACAAACGGCTTGAAGGCCGAGCCCGGTTGCCGCCGCGCCTGCGTGGCGCGGTTAAACTCCGAGCCTGCATAGGCATAGCCGCCGGTAAGCGCCAGCACCTTGCCGGTATGCGGGTCCATCACCACCATCGCTCCGTTAATCTGCGGCACTTGCAGCAGTGAAAACTGGTCTTTTTTACCCTCGGCGGGCTCGACCAGCACCACATCGCCGACCGAGAGCACATCCGACACCGCGTTAACAGCCGGGCCAAGCAGGCTGGTGGAAAGCTGCTTGCGCGCCCAGCTCACTTGCTCGAGCGGAAGACTGCCGCGTGAACCGTCCATCAACCCAATATTCGCCTGCTTGGCGCTCACCTGCTGCACCACCGCCAGCATTTGCTCGCCAAATAACGGAATGTTCTTCTCTTCCTTCACCCGTGCCAGCGCCGCTTCCCACTCGCCGCGCTCGTTTTTGAGGGTAGCGATCGGGCCGCGATAGCCGTGGCGGCGGTCATACAGCATCAGCGCATGGCGCAACGATTGCTCGGCATAACGCTGGAACTCCGGATTCAGTGTGGTTTTCACGAACAGACCGCCCTCATACAGCACGTTCGAGCCATACATTTGCGCCAGGGCACGGCGCACTTCCTCGGCAAAGAAATCGGCCCGGGCAATTTCGTCCTGGCTACGGTCCTGGCTAAGGATGGGGGTTGATTTCGCGCGCATGGCTTCCGCCGGGGTAATGTACCCATCCTCCAGCATACGGCCGATCACGTAATTGCGCCGCTCCAGCGCCCGCTTATAGTTCTTCGCGGGGTCGAAATAGGCCGGGGCTTTGGGCAGGGCCGCCAGCAAGGCGGCCTCCTCGGTCGATAGTTCGTCGAGCGACTTATCGAAATAATTGATCGCGGCGGCCGCCACCCCATACGTGCCCTGGCCAAGGTAAATCTCGTTCAAGTACAGCTCGAGGATTTTCTCTTTGCTGTAGGTTTTGGAGATACGCCAGGCGAGCACCGCCTCCTTGATTTTACGCTCGAAGCTTTTCTCCGAGGTGAGCAGGAAGTTCTTCACCACCTGCTGGGTGATGGTCGACCCACCGACCATCGACCGCCCGGTGCCAACATTCTGGATGTTTTCCTTCACCGCGCGGGCGATGCCCCAGAAATCCACCCCCTGATGGCGGTAAAAATTCTGATCCTCCGCCGAGATGAACGCCTGCTGTACCCGCAGCGGAATAGCCGACAGTGGCAGGAAGAATCGTTTCTCTTTGGCGTATTCGGCCATCAACCGCCCGTCGGACGAGTAAAGCCGCGTCACTACCGCCGGATCGTAATTCGATAGCTGGCTGGTCGAGGGCAGATCCTTCGTATAATGCTGGAAAATAGCCGCCACTGTGATGATGGCGGCAAAAAACCCGAGCACGCCAATGGCAAACAACCATTGCAGCAGCTTCAGCACCCGCAGCCGACGTCGGCGCGGCGGCGCAGGCGGCGGCGCGTCAGACGAGGTTTCTTCGGGGGGGAGTGATTCATCTTGCATAGGAGCGGGTGTTTTAGCCACTCGCCCCACCCCATGCCAGAGGTTTTTACGCGCTATTCACGAAATCTTCACATGCAAATCCGGCGCGCATGATTAAAACTGGAAAAAACATTCGCAGGAGAAACCCTTGAGCCACCATCCCCAAGACCCAAACACGCGCACCGCACAGGTGATTTCGGAGATTCTAGCACAGAATAAAGGTGCGCGAACACTAGAAGCCCTGGCGCAAGGAAGCGACAATCCTTCACAGCAGCGTCTACTCGATGCGGCAGCAAAAGATGCCAGAGATGAAGGCCGCGCCCGCGACTGATTACTTCGCCGTGTAGCGGTCCAGCGCCTTGACCAGCGACGCCACCACCAGATCCTGATATTCTTTCGAATGCAGCAACTGTTCGTCCTGCGCGTTCGAGAGAAATCCAAGCTCGATTAGCACCGAAGGGATATCCGGTGCCTTGAGCACGCGGAACCCGGCGAACCGATGAGTCGAGCTGAGTTTACTGATTTTCGGATGCAGGTTGGCCACGATGGTATCGGCCAGCACCGCGGATTTATTCATGGTTTCGCGCTGGGTCAGGTCGATCAGGATACTGGCGACATCCTCATCCGCCGTGCCGAGATCGAGCCCGGCGATGATATCAGATTTATTTTCACGCACGGCCAGGGCTTCGGCTTCATCATCCGACGCGGTTTCCGACAAAGTGTACACCGACAGCCCGCGCGCCTGCGCCTTGGGGTGCGAATCCGCATGCAGCGAGAGGAACACATCGCCACCGGCCCGGCGGGCAATATCCACCCGCCCCTGCAATGGAATGTAAATATCGGTCTCGCGCGTCATCACCACTCGGTAGCGGCCGGTTCTCAACAACCCCTCTTTCACCATTTTAGCCATGGCGAGGGTCACATCCTTCTCGCGCTTATTGCGCTTGCTGATCGCTCCCGGGTCTTGCCCGCCATGCCCGGGATCGATCACCACCAGCGGCTTTTCCACGACCGTCTCTACCGGCACGGCATCGGGCGTATCAATCGGCGTAAACGGTGAAATCGGCGCATGACTGGTGGGGGCCGGCAATGCCTCGCTCGGCGCTACTTCGACCACGAGCCGGTTGCCACCTTCCGGCCCGACCCGCACAATTTTAGCGGGAATTGCCATGTCGATCACCAACCGGGAGGTACTGGCATCGAATTGGCCGAAACGAATATTACGCACCAGCCGCCCCTGATAATTGGGCGGCAGGGCAACCCCCGTCGCCCGCACCTGCGGCACATCCACTACCACCCGGTCGGGATTGCTTAAAGTAAAGGACTTTTGGACCGCGAGCGGACTGTCGGCATGGAAAATGATCCGCTCCGATCCGCCCGTGGCTGGCTCGATCGTGGTGCGGTCGATCGCCGCCGCGCCCGCCGCCAGCGGCAACCATGCCCCCAGCAGCGCCGCAACGATTCCCCTGATGATCCGTGCATGCATGCGATGGTATTACAGCGGCTTAGCAGTTTTCGCAATCCCTTGATGAAAGTGATTGCACCGCCGGGGTCAGATGCCTATAGTGCCATTACGAAATTCTTCTGCGGCCCGCCAACTCGGAGAACGCAGCTGAGTAAGGATTAACATTATACCTGGGTGCCCTGTCGCATTCGACGGCATCATCGACGGAATGAAAACAACCACCATGGCCACAACCCCTAATCGCCTGATATTATTGCCGGATACTGTATCCGCCACGGCAGGGTTGCTGGCATTGTTGCCCCTGTTGAGCTGGATCGTGCTACGGAGCTAATTGCTTCCCTGTAGCCGCGCCCGCCACCTTTTCCCCGATGCCTGCCTCGCCTGCCTAAGGCCCCCTTCCATAAGGGGATTACTATGAAACGTATGCTGATTGACGCTGCCCACGAAGACGAAATGCGGGTAGTGATACTGGACCATGACCGCGTTCAGGACTATGATTTTGTCACCTCCGCCAAGGCGCAGGTGAAAGGCAATATCTACCTAGCGAAAATTACCCGGGTCGAACCATCGCTGCAGGCCGCATTCGTCGAGTACGGCGGCGGGAAACAGGGCTTCCTGCCTTTTTCCGAGATTCATCCGGATTATTACCAGCTCCCGGCCGAGGATAAGCAAAAGCTTCTCGCCGAGCAAATCGCTGAAGCCGAAGCCGAAGAAGCCGCCGAAGACGCCGCGTTCGAGCGTGAGCAAGCCGCCCGTGATGCACGCCGCGGTCGCCGCGGTCACCAGGATGCCGATGACAGCGAGGAAGATTTCCCCGACGAGGAAGAGGATTTCACCGCAGGGCGCGATGCCGAGCCTGCCGCCGCTCCAGCGCTGTTAGCGCCCGAGACGTCGGCCGAAGATAGCAATCTGCCGGTGGTTGAATCCTTCACCCCGCCGCAGGACGAAGCACTGGAAGACGAAAAAACCAACAGCCCCCAGCCGATGGAAACCGCGTCCTACGCCGTGCATAGCGACGTGGTCGAGGCCCTGCCGGAAGACAGCGCCCCCACCGAAGGCCAGAATACCGAGGCCACCAGCGCCGACGAACAGTCCGACGGTACCACCAGCGAAGATGCGGAAGAAACCCGCCCGCGCCGTGGCAGTGACCAGGGCGGCCGCGGCATTCACCGCCGCTATCGCATTCAGGAAGTCATTAAACGCAACCAGATCGTACTGGTGCAGGTCATTAAGGAAGAACGTGGCAATAAAGGCTGCTCGCTGACCAGCTATATTTCGCTGGCCGGGCGCTACGCCGTGTTGATGCCCAATTCGCCGAAAGGCGGTGGCATCAGCCGTAAAATTACCGACCGCGAAACCCGCCGCAGCCTTAAGGAACTGGCGGGTTCGATGCGCACCCATCGCGGCATGAGCGTGATTATCCGCACCGCCGGGCTCGACCGCACCAAGGCCGAAATCAAACGCGATTACGAATATTTGGTGAAGCTGTGGAACGAAATCCGCGAGAAGACCCTCTCCTCCACCGCTCCGGCATTGATTTACGAAGAAGGCAATCTCATCAAGCGAAGCCTGCGCGATCTCTATACGGCCAATCTGGGCGAAGTGATCGTCGAGGGCGAAGAAGCGTTCCAGGAAGCCAAAAACTTCATGAAAATGCTGATGCCAAGCCATGCGGCGCGCATCAAGCTCTACAAAGACAACATCCCGCTTTATTCCTATGCCGGGATTGAAGAACAGCTTTCCGCCATGACCGAACCGCAGGTGAAACTGCCCTCCGGCGGGTATCTGGTTATCAACCCCACGGAAGCCCTAATCTCGATCGACGTTAACTCCGGCCGCTCGACGACCGAACGCAACGTGGAAGAAACGGCGCTAAAAACCAACCTGGAGGCCGCCGCCGAAGTGGCCCGCCAACTCCGTCTGCGCGATTTGGCCGGACTCATCGTGATCGATTTCATCGACATGAATTACGGTAAAAACCGCAAGGCCGTCGAACGCGCCATGAAGGATGCGGTGAAGCACGACCGCGCCAAAATCGCCCTCGGCCGTATCAGCATGTTCGGGCTGCTGGAATTGTCGCGCCAACGCATGCGCCCCAGCATTTCCGAATCGATGGGCATTATCTGCCCGCATTGCAACGGCACCGGCTATGTGCATTCGGTGGAAACCGTCGGCATCCAGATCATCCGCACGCTCGAGAAAGAAGCCGCCAGCGGCGAATTCAGCGTGTTACGTGTCGCCACCCATCCGGAAGCGGCGTTGCACTTGCTCAACGACAAACGCGCGCTACTGCAATCGATCGAGGAGCGCTACCAGGTGAGTGTGGTCGTGCTGATGGATAGCGCCATGACCACCGGCCAGTACCGCATGATCAAAGTGACCATCGACGGTAAGGAAGTCGCGCATGAGGACGGCAAGCAGCCGCGCCGCAGCCGCCGTGGCCGCCGTGGTGGCAAAGAGGTCACCACCGGCAGCGGTCGCCGCGAACGCAGCGGATCACTGAATTTCAACGACGTGGTTGAGCCGGTCGACCCCAGCGAATTTATCGAAGAAGCACCGCTCGACGATGAAGATAATGAAGTCATTGGCAGTGCCAGCGCTCTTAAAGAGGAGAGCGAGGAAACCGTCGAGGGCGGCGACCGTCCGCGCCGTACCCGCCGCCGCCGTGGCGGCCGCACCCGCGAGCGTGGCGAACGCAAAGAAACGCCTGCTCTGAGCGAAGGCGAAGCCCCGCCAAGCACTGGCGAAACCGCCGCCACAGACGGCGACGAGTCGGATACCCGTGGCGAGCGCGGTGGCCGCCGCCGTGGCCGCCGTGGTGGCCGCNNAGCGCAGCTCGCCCGATGGCAGCATCGGCAATCCCTTCCCATCGGATGGCGACGCCGCCGCCCCGGCCGAATCACACCGCGATACGCAAGCACCGTCACAACCGGCAGCTGCGACCACACCCGCACCGGCCAAGCCTTCCCGCGTGATTCCGCTGAGCGAGGCGCAAACCAACCCGGCGGCCATCGCCTCGCCCCTGCCCGAGTCCGATGCCAGCAAGCCTAAGCGTCGCGGCTGGTGGAGCAAAGTGCTTGAGAGCTAAAAACATCGTGGATGGTGAACGCTGATCGGGAGTAGTGGCTTTTTATGCTGCACCGATTACACTCGTCGCCATCCACCTCTTACCCTATCCCTGCTCCCATGAAACGTGCGCTCGCCTTTTTCGCTGCCCTCCTCTTCGCCACCAGTGCCAGCGCCCGCGGCCTGATTCGCGACGCCGAGATCGAGCACACGCTGCGCAGCTATGCCAACCCTATTCTCTCGACCGCCGGTATTCCGCCGGAGGATGTACGCATCCTTAT
>DITH01000181.1 GCA_002422745.1 Alphaproteobacteria bacterium UBA6189 | reverse complement strand
AGGTTGTATTTATACGTCAGGTTATCCGGCGACAGTTCAATGGCGCGCAGCATTTTCTCGCGCGCCTGATCGGGGTAGCCCAGCTTCTCGAGCACCATGGCGAGTTGGGCCGGAATGGGACTGAAATCGGGATTGCGCGCCTCGAGCCGTTCCAGTTCGGGCAACGCATCCTGCGGTGATTCATCGGTCACCATCACCAGGAAATTATTCAACCCTTCGCGGTGGTTGGGATTAACTTTTAACAGCATGCCGTATAGCGGACGAGCTTTCTCCGTCATCCCCAGCCGGTGATAGGTTGCCGCCAGTCCGAACAACCCTTCCTGGTTGCTTGGCTCCACCGCGAGGATATTTTTATAAGTCTGGATTGCCGTTTGCGTATCGCCACCCATCAGCGCGGTGTAGGCGCGGTTAAGTTCGTAATTCGTATCCAGCCCCGGGCGGCGTACTTTAATCGAAAGCCCCACCGCTTCGTAACTGTCTTCCTGAGCTTTGGCGCCTAATACAGCATCGATCTCCGGGCTCACCCGATCAAGGCTGATCTTAGCCGACTCCCTGCGTGGCGCATCAAGCGCGGCGGGCACATGACTTAAAATCGTGCGGGTCTCATCGCTCAATTCGGGGCTCGGCAATGCCACCACCGTCGCGGCCACTGGTGCGGCCACAACAGGGATTGGCGTAACCGCCGGACGCGCAACGGCAACCGCCGCTACCGGGGCAGGAGCCATGGTAGGTTCAGGTTTGGCGACGACGACTGGCCCGCGCACCGCCGGAGCCGTAATAGCGGGCTGAACCTGCGCGGCAGCGGGCGGGTTGTAGGTAACCGGTTTGGTAACAGCGGGGGCAGGCATCGGGGTGGTCGCCAAAACAGGGGCGGGGGCGATAAACCCGCTGGCCGGTGCGGCGAGAGGTTGCGCCACTTGCATCGGCGCAGGAGCTGATTGGGTTTGTGCGGCAAGAATGGTCTGAGCCTTCGCAGCTACCGCGGGATCAACCGGAGGCAGGGCGGGCATGGTGGGTGCCGGCGTTGCTGTCGTCTGTAACGGAGCAGGGGTTACGGCGGGCATCGCTGCGACGGGCATGGGTGTAGTGGGCGCGGCCGTACTGACTGTCGTGCCTGTGCGTGTCGGGTATAAAGGACGTGCGGGCATTTGAATCGGCGCCAGGGGTGAAATATAGCCGCGATCGGCTTTCACCATGCCGGGGGTGTATAGCGGCGCATCATTCGTGGCGGAGAGGCCTGTTAATGCACGTGTCGAGGGCAGGCTGCCGGGGGGCGCATCCGCCGCGACGCCATCATCGGGATTAAATGCCAGCGCGGAGACAGAAAAACTCAAATAAAACAAGCTGCTGTAAAGCAGTGTGGAGCGTGGGGAGGGCAAGTGACGGGCCATACGTGTTAAATTCCGTGTTTGGCGTGTTGATTTAGTCGCTAGCCGACAAGATCTAGTCGTTTCTGTAAATAAAATTACCATAAATAGTAGCGCGCGCGTAGTAATTAACGAATAACTGCGACTAATTCATCACCTTGGCACGGGGCTTGCAAAACTACTCGCATGATCACACGCACCGCATGGTTTTATTCGTTGGTTCTCACCTTGGCACTGGGCACGGCTTCCGCCGCCCGCGCCGAGGAGGAAAGCTTCGTCATGGCCTCGGCCTCCGGCGGTCAGCAATTCATGGCGCTGAAACCGCTGCGCGATGGCAGTGTGGTGCGTGGTGGCAAGGGGCTGCGCAGCGGCGCGACCGCGCTTCGCTCCGATCAGGCGGCGTTGAGCAATGGTTTTATGCGAATGGATCGCGCCCGGCTGAAGCCTGTCCATCGCTACCGCAATAGCCCTGCCGCCATTACCACGCGTGCGCCTGCGCCCTCGCCCAGCGACGGAGCGGACGAAAGCATTTCGGCCCTGTTCGATAACGCTATGCCGGCCAGTAACAGTTTCCGCGATACGCTGAAGGGCAATGCCAACCGCGTTCGCCACGCCTGGCCGGTCCCCGCCAATGTCAGCCAGTATGTCAGCTCGGGCTACGGCATGCGCACCGATCCGTTCCATGGCCGCAAAGCATTCCACGGCGGGATCGATATCGCCGCGGCCAGCGGAACGCCGGTGATCGCTTCGGCCGAAGGCACGGTGCGCGCGGTTACCCATAGCAAAGGGCTTGGCAATTACGTGGTGGTAAGCCACCGCGATGGCACAGAGAGCTATTACGGTCATCTCAGTCGCCATAGTGTCCGTGCCGGGCAGCATGTGCGGCAGGGACAGCAAGTGGGGGAGTTGGGCTCCACCGGGCGCTCCACCGGGCCACATCTCGATTACCGCATCAAGAAAAACGGCGAGACCTTTAATCCGATGACGGTGTTGAATGCACCCAATAATCGGGTTGCCAGCCGTTAGCATATGCGAGTTACTGGTTGCGAGGATGAAGCGTCACCGCTAGCACTGCCAAGCAATCATTGAACAACCCCCGGCTCTCATGTCCTGCTATCGCACCGTACGCCCCGCCTTGTTTTTACTGCCGCCCGAAATCGCGCACCGCACTGCCGTTCGCACGCTGGCCTGTGGTATGGGCCCACAGAGTGACTTTATCGACCCCGCTTTGACGACAGAAGTGGCAGGATTAACCCTCAGCAATCCGGTGGGGTTAGCGGCAGGGTTCGACAAAAATGCCGAAGCGGTGAATGGTGCGCACGAGGCAGGGTTCGGCTTTGTCGAGATTGGTACAGTCACGCCGCGCGCGCAACCGGGTAACCCCAAGCCGCGCCTGTTTCGACTGGTACAGGATGAAGCAGTGATCAATCGCCTCGGTTTTAACAACGCGGGGGTCGAAGCCGCGGCTTCACGGCTGCGGGTTCGGCGGTCCGGCATTGTCGGCGGCAATATCGGCAAGAACAAAGACAGTGCCGATGCCATTACCGATTACGTGACGGCTATGCGTATCCTATACCCGGTGGTCAATTACATTACGGTCAATATCAGCTCGCCCAACACACCGGGTCTGCGTGCATTGCAGGCGGGCAATGAGTTACAGGCGCTGGTGAAAGCATTGCATGCGGTGCGTCGCGAGTTGGGGGGCAGCAAACCGATTTTCGTTAAGATCGCCCCCGATAATGACGTGCCTGCCCTGCAAGCCATTGCACAGGTGGCGCAGGCAGAAGGGATCGACGGGCTGATTATCAGCAATACCACGATCCGCCGCGACTATATCGCCGGCCCACATGCACACGAGCAAGGCGGCCTGAGCGGACGGCCGCTATTCGCTGCCTCTACCGAAACCTTGCGGTATATGTATCGCCTCACCGAAGGCAAAGTGCCGCTGATCGGGGTAGGCGGCATCAGCAACGCGGCCGATGCTTACGAAAAAATTCGCGCCGGCGCCTCTGCTGTGCAGCTTTATACCGCCCTCGTCTATCAGGGGTTTGGGTTGGTCGAGAAAATCAATCGCGGATTGGTCGAATTGCTGGCGCGCGATGGCTTGAGCAATGTGAAGCAGGCGATCGGGGTCGACGCGGCCTTACGCAGCAAAGCAGCGCTGTAAAAAAGCATTCGCAATGGCGATCCCTTCCGGGTCGATACTGTGCGGCAAATGCGGCCGCGCATGCGTTTCAACCGTTAACCCGGCTTCGCTGAGCGCCTGCTCAGCCATGCTCATCGCCTCGAACGGCACCACATCATCGTATGCGCCGTGGATCAGGCAAATCGGCGGTTTCGCGCGAATCCCGTCCACCCCGCCGGCCAGCATGCCGGAGAATCCAACCACACCGGCGAGGGCTCGTTCGCGGCGCGGTGCCACATGCAGCGCCATCATCGTGCCCTGGCTGAA
>DITH01000149.1 GCA_002422745.1 Alphaproteobacteria bacterium UBA6189 | reverse complement strand
TTGGCAAGAAATGCCGATAGCAATGCGGCGCTGTCGGCATGGTCGGGAGTGCCGGCGATGAGGGCTTCAAGCCGCGACGGGCCGGTGGCGTCATAATAAATGCCCTGGTCATCAATCACAATGCTCCAGGGCGCAGCGCCACGCACGGCGAGGTCGTAGGAGCGTAAAAATCCGTCTTCCAGCGCAAGGTAAGGCAGGCAGCGCCGTTGGGCTAAGCGTCGCGTCGCCATGCCGGGCCGCTTATGGCCCCAGCCGGCCAGCGCATCCAGCCCGGCGGTGTGCGGCCAATACCGGCGGCGTAAATGTAGGGTATCATCAGGGAAAAAACCGGCAAGGTGCGGCGTCGAAAAAAGTGTCTTCGATTGGAAGCCAATATGCATGCCCACTTATAAGCGCAAGGGCACGGCGATAGCAATGGCGACCTTGTAAAGGATGTCGACCACATCCTTCGTGACCTGCAACTGCGAGAACGCCACTTCCGGCATGACGATGATTTCGTCGCCGGGTCGCACATCGTCGGAATCGACGATGGTTTCGCCGTTTTGGCGGGCAAGAACGATCTTACCTTCATCGGCCCGCTCGGTGAAACCACCGGCGCGGCGAATGTAATATTCCGGATCTTCGCCAGCGCTGAACACGACTGCTTTGGGCATGGTGACTTCCCCGTTGACCATCACCAGATTGGTTTTGCGTGGGATGACGATGGTATCGCCATCCTCCAGCGAGATATCGCGCAGCTCACCACGCTCCTGAAGCACGACGCGGCCTTCCGGTGTGACATCGCGTGCACGGGCGATAAAGGCCTGGATCAGCTGTGCTTCACCCGCCTGGATTTTGGCGTCCTGCTCCGTTTGCGGGCGGGCTGCGATGATGCTCTCTTCCAGCCGCCGGAGGGATTCCTCGAGCGCCTGTTTCTGGCGAATTGCCACCGAACGGCGGCGCAGGTAAATCGCGTCGAGATTAGCCAGCTTGGGATCGACCCGGACATGGCGCAGCACTTCTTTCAGCTGCGCATCGGCCGGGGCGACGACTACCTGTGGGCCGAGATGCTCGCCATCGATCGTGACGGTCAGGGTGGCGGTGAGGGTGCCGGCTTTGAACTCTACCACATCGCCCTGACGAATGTCGGTGGTGGCGAGATCGGCCAGGTTCATGTAGGTGGAGAAGCCTTTGCCGTCGCGGATGCCGCTGACGATCGCATGGGTAGTAGCGGGTAGCGGCCGCGCCATGGCGACCAGCTTATCGCCGGTGAGGGTCGGGGTAGTGAACTCGAAGCGGTAGGGGTTCTGCACCGCGCCGTTGACCGACACGGTCTGGTTCAGCCCATGGACGAAAATCACGTCGTTATCTTTCAGCTGCAAGGCGGGAATCATGCCTTGCATGAGGAACTCATACAGGTCGATCCGGGTGATGGACTGCCCATTGCGCAGCACATCGATCTGCCGGTAGCTGCCGCGGTTGGGGTCGATGCCCCCGGCACGGTCGAGGTAATGCAGCAGCGAATCCGACGCATCGCCCCGATAGCGGCCCGGATTTCTAACATTGCCGCTAACGAACACCGCCACCGGCTGCACGCCTTGCAGGCTGGTGTAGACTTTTACTGAGTCCTGTAATATTCGCCGACGTTGCGCGATACGGTGTCGTTCAACTGCGACTGGCCGACACCGGCCACATGCACCGGGCCGACATTGGGGACAAAAATTTTGCCCTGCGGATCGACGGTCAGTTCCATCGTGGTATCGCCCTCACCGGCACCCCACGTGGCCAGGTTCACTTTGTCGCCGGGCTGAAGGATATAATCGTTGTTGATACCGCCGCCCTGCTCGCTGGCAAACTGGCCGGTAAATAAGTTTGCGCCATACGGCGTGCCGGGCAGAATGAGCGTATCATCCGGCGCCTGGGTGGCGGTGGCTTTAGCTTCGGGAAGCGGGGTGAGGGTGTCGGCGGCGAAAGTGAACGCGGGTAGGGCCAGCCAGCCGAGCAAGAAGGCCAGCAGCCAACGCGGTGTTTTATTCGGACGGATGCGTAATGACATGAAGAACCGGAGCGGCCTGCGCCGTGCCAAAAGGTGAAGCGGGCAGGTGCGGCGATAACGTGTCGTGGGTCAATGGCCGCAATTCGGCCCATTGCTGCGANNCGTGCGGCAGGCGGTGCGGATTTCACCCCGCTCGTCGGGCGCGGTGTGCACCGCATAGCGACGGCATTGCTCGCCGGTGGCGGCGATATATTCTTCAATCACCGTGGTAAGCGGCGTGGCCGCGGCGGTAGGCGGCGTTTCGGCAGCCGAAGCGGATGTTTCAGACGACGCCGGTTCCGTAGCGGCGGGCTCAGCCTCAGCTGCGGTCGCTGTGGCGTGGGCCGGGGCTGACGCTGCATTGGGGGCAAAAGGTTGCGGCTGTGCCAGCATCCATTCCGGGGTGGCGGTGAAATCGGCCCATTGCTGCTGCGCCCACTGCGTCTGCTCACAGGCGGTAAGCGCGAGTATGCATAGGGGAATGAGAACGGTGCGCATCGGTTTCATCCCGCTACCCTAGCCAAACAGAGAGAGGACACAACCTTTGCGCAACAAACTGCCGTCATTGGGGAGCAGAAAAATATGAAACTGCCTATTTTACGCCACAGGTTGGGCGGAGGGGCCGGGCTTGGGTGCCACGCCGTTGGCGGCGAACATCGCGTCGAGTTCGCTACGGGGCGGCATATTGATCAGCACGCCTTTGAGCTTGCCATGGTAAACAAACATGCTACCTGCCGCCGCGGCGTGCGCCCCGTGATGCACCGCTTCGCCCAGATGGGCGATCGTGCCGGCACCGCCCGCAGCAACCAGCGGGATAGAAATGCTGTGGCTCGCCTCGGCAAGCAACGGCAGGTCGTAACCCTGCATCAGGCCGTCGCGTTCAACCGATTGCAGCAGGATTTCCCCTGCGCCCAGACGCTCCAGCTGGCGCAGCCAATCGAGCAATTCCATCGCGGTTTTGCTGCGGCTGCGTGGGAACACCACTTTGGCTGAGCCCAGCAGGCTGCGTTTGACATCAACCCCGGCAACGACCGATTGCGCGCCGAAGCGGGCGGATGCCTCGGCAATCAGCTCGGGCCGCTCGGCCAAGACGCTATTAAGGGCGACTTTCTCGATACCGAGCTGATAGAGGCGCTGCATTTGTGCAATGGTGGTGACACCGCCGCCATAGCAAAGCGGCATAAAGGCCTGGGCGACGATTTTCTCGATCAGTGTATAATTCGGCTCGCGGTGCTGCGCCGTCGCCTCGATGTCGAGGAGGATAATTTCATCGGCTTCTTTTTCGTTGAAAATACGCACCGCATTAATCGGATCGCCAATGTAGGTAGGGCTTTTGAAACGCACGGTTTTCACCAGCCCCGATCCGCTGAGCAGTAAAAGCGGAATGACCCGGGTGGCGAGCATTATTCGCCCCGCGCAAAGCGCCGGACATAGGCGGTGACTGGGTTGGATTTAAACATCCATGCGTTATTGGGGAAGGCGCGGTGGGCACGTTTTGGCTGGGCCATGAAATGCTGAAAATCCGCCTCGGTAATGCCAAATTTGCTGCAGATATAGTGGATATCCTCAGCCAGCTCGGCGGGTTGGTAGAGGGGTTTTTCCAGCTCTGCCAGCGCCTGCGCGCGGGTGATGCTGCCGCTGACGATCAGGCTCGATAAATGCGCCTTGCGTTTATCGACGCCCCAGCGGGTGGGCAAAATATATTCCTGAAAAAAGCGGGTGAAGCGCGACTCGCCATGTTTACGCGGATAGGGCCGCCAGCCATAGTCGCGCGCCAGCATTTCCACCGCCTGCTGCTTGTCGTAATCGAGGTAATTGAGCAGTGGCACGAAACGAATGCGGCGGACGAAAATCGCGTAAAGCAATCGTGTGGCCGACAGGAACGGATAGGATTGCAGGCGGCGCGTGCCAAAGCGGCGATGAATGGCTTTCACGTTGCGCCCGTCGCGTTTGTCGTGCACCCAGGCAAGCGGCAGGATGGATTCGGTGCGCACGTTGGTGCCGGCGAGAATGGTCGGGATGCCATGTGCGGCAGCCTGCCTATACAAGGTGGCGAGAATGGCGTGATCGGCGACGCATTCGATATCGATCACTCCGGCGCGCAGGTAAGCGAGCTGCATGTCCTGGATATCGTCCCAGCGGATGACGTTGGTAATCAGGTCGATTTTGAGTGTGCTTAGCAGTTGTTCGATATTGCTGACGGCGAGATCGGAGTTCCAGCCGTTATCGACATGGACGGCGAGCGGGCGCAGCCCCAGCCGTATCGCCTCGACGGCGAGGACGGAGGAATCCGCGCCGCCGGAGAGGCCAAGCAGCACATCATACGGTTTATCTTTGCCGCGCTGCTTGATCCATTCCACGCGTGCGGCGAGTGCGGCCAATTGCTGATCGGCGGCCGGCACTTCATGGGCCAGGCGCTGGCGCGCGGCTTGGCAATGGTTGCAGCCGTCGGCCCCGAGAAACACAATGTCGGGGTCGGTGGTATCCATTACACAGACATGGCAGATAGTTTGCGTCATACGCCCCCGAAGATCCTTGCGGCAGCGTTAGCGAATCGGCCGGGGCAAAGCAATCGTAAAACAGACGAGGCTTTACGCCGATACGGTAGATTCAATGAATTCCGCAAAACTGGTGTAAATCGCCGTGCCATTATAATCGGTAGCGGGAAGCGCAGCCACGGCGGCACGATGGCGGGGCAGCTGCGCGATGACGCGCAACATGGCGTCGGCCAGCGCCTCGGCATTGCCGGAAGGGCAGACCGCGCCGAGATCATGCTTTTGCACATATTCGGGTGCCTCGCCGCGCAACGAACAGACGATCGGCAGGCCGTAGGCAATATAATCGAACAGTTTGTTGGGCATGGCGGCGTTGAAGCCGGTGAGTAAGGCCAGGTCGCAATCGCCCAGCAGGCGTTCTGTCGCGGCTTTGTCGAGCCAGCCGGTGAGGGTCACGGTGTTGAGGTTAGCACTTGCCTCACGCAAAACGGGCATTAATTCGCCGTCGCCGCCGAGGGTGATACGCACCGGTGCCTGCCGTTCAGCCAATAGTCGCGCGGCTTTGATAATCGTCAGCGCGTCGGTGGTGTTGCCCAGCGTGCTGATCATGCAGGCATGCATCGTGCCGGTAGGGTCGGATTGCCGCGGGGCGTTGCTTGGAGTAAGCGATGTGCCGAGA
>DITH01000183.1 GCA_002422745.1 Alphaproteobacteria bacterium UBA6189 | reverse complement strand
CGAATCCTCTCACCCCGACCATTCCTTTGCCTTTTAAGGCGGATCACCCTTTTTATCCCAATATGAAAAAACCCCGGCAGTTGCCTACCGGGGTTAAGTCGCCGTGTTCCCAGTCAGCGCTAAGCTGCCTGGATATTCTGGATGAAGCTGCGCACTTCCGAATCGAGTTTTTCGGATTGCTCTGACAGCTCTTTCGATGCATCAAGCACTTCATGTGTCGATTCCGCCGTGGTGTTGGCCGATTCGCGAATGTCGCCGACATGACGGTTAATCTGGTCGACCCCCATGGCGGCTGTTTGCATGTTGCTAACAATCTCATTCGTAGCGGCCGATTGCTCTTCCACTGCCGCCGCGATGGTGGATGAATATTCATTCACCTTGTCGACCGATAATTTGACGGTCTCGAGTTCACTCGCCACGGTTTCCGACATTTTCAGTACCGTGTCGAGCTGCTGACGAATCTGTTCGGTTGCGCGCGTCGCCTGCGAGGCAAGGTTTTTCACTTCGCTGGCCACCACGGCAAAGCCCTTCCCGGCTTCCCCTGCCCGTGCCGATTCAATCGTTGCGTTCAATGCCAGTAGGTTAATTTGCTCAGCAATGTTTTCGATCATCGCCGTGATGGCGCTGATCGATTGCGAGGTTTTTACCAACTCTTTCGAGGAGTGATCGGCCGCATCCACTTTGGCCATGGCTTCACGCACCACGTCGGTCGACTTGCTTACCTGGCTGGCGATTTCGCGCACCGTGGCAGCCATTTCTTCCGCCGCGCTGGCAACGGATTGTACGTTCTGCGAGGTTTGAGTCGAGGCGGCCGCTACTTCGCCGGACTGGCTGCTGGTGCGTTGGGCCACACCCGACATCTGCTCGGCCGTATGCGACAGCTCGGTCGCCGCAGAAGAAACGCGTGCCACTACTGCGGCGGCACTGGTGTTGAATTCACTCAGCAGTTTATCGACTTTTTTCTGGCGGGCTTCCTTGGCGAGCTGTTCTTTACGCTGTGCCTCGTCCAATGATTTTTTCTCAATCGCATTAGCTTTGAACACCGCTACTGTTGCAGCCATTGCGCCCACTTCGTCTTTACGATCTTCGCCGGGAATCTCCACGTCGTGGTTGCCGTCGGCCAGCTTACGCATAGCGCTACGGATGTCACGTAGCGGGCTGATGATGCCGAATTTAGCGACGATCCAGGCTAGAACGGCACCGAGGAATGCGCCGATGACGGCCACAGCAATAATCGCCGTTAACGCTAGCGTGTAAAGTTTTTCGATACTGGCCTTGTGATCACCGATTTCATCGGCAATCTCTTTGGCGGCCGCATCGATCAATTCGTTCAACTGCTTACGGTTCGCGCGGTTGGCGTCGTTATCGCCCCATTGGCGCGCTTCATACACCCCTACCTGCTGGCTCAGTCGCGCCAGCTCGGCGCGGAAACGGATGAATTCATCGGCCTTGGCGTTAAGCTCGGTGAGCTCACCGCGGCGAGCGGGCGGCGTTAATTTCTCTAGCTCAACCACGCGCTGCTGAAATTCCTGCAAAGTGGCGAGCAAGCCATCGGCGAATTTCTTTGCGCCTGCCGGTGAGTCTGACATGTAGACGCCACGCGAATCGGAGACGACAGAATAAACCAGCGCATTCATTTCCTCGCCGATGAACGCACGGTCAGCCGCGTTGATAATCGCTTCGGCTTCGGCGTTGTAACGTTTCATGGCGCCGACGCCAATCGCACCGATGGCCAGCGCAATCACCAGCAACACGGCAACAATGCTGTAAATTTTTGAACTAATAGCGAGATTTTTGAGCAGTGCACCCATGCGAGAATTCCTTCTGTTATTGTTTTAAGCGAGGAGGCCCGGGATACGTTGTCCCGGGCCCTTATGTATAGTCTATAGGATTAAAATTTCATATCGTAATAGAGCCAGACTTTCGTGGTATCGTCGGAAAAATCATCGGCGAAATAGCGTCCGGCCTGCGCAGTGATGGTATGATTTTCTACCGGGGTATACGAAAAACCGATATCGATTTCACGGCCGTAATCGAGGTCGTTCGCGTCGGAACTGAAATGGTGCAGCTGGGTTTCAAAGCCGAGCTTATGACCTTCCCACGGCAGGCCGATCGGGGCTTTAAATACCAGGTAGTAATCCTGCAACCCGTTATTTGGCGTGGTGGTGAATTTATCCACCCACCCATTCAGCGAATGCACGGTTGCGATCGGTGTTTTTACCGAGGCAGCACCATCGCCGCCCAACCGTTCATAAGCCGCCACGAGGCTATAGCCATCGACGGTGCCGCCGATCTCGAACAGATTATACCACTCGCTATAGCTGGTAGGATTGCTGCCGTAATCCTGTTGCTGGGCCATGTCGACGGTCGCCAGAGGCGTGATGCCCCAGAAGGCCGTATCTTTCGGACGCCATTCCATCCGTCCGCCGATGGTTTGCGACGACGAGGTGGCAATACGCGATTCAAAATCGAGGAAATAACCATAGCCGATGGCTTTCAGATCGTTCGGCAAGGCGTAGTCAGCATGGATGAGGTCGATCGCCCCTTCCTGCTCTCCGGCGACCTGGCGACTGCCCTCCGCACGGTGCACGGCAACCGAATGGGCATAATCCAGATTCAGCCCATCAAGCGGCTTCAGCGAAATGCGCGCCGCGTCATGCGTGCGGTCGTTCTGGCGGAATTTCGACCAGCCTACCCAGCGTTGGTTATCATACGTGATGTACTGGCGGCCGAGAGTTACCCCCGTGCCGGTGCCGGCATGCAGGTAATTAAGGTAAAGCTGGTTTAATGCCACGTCCTCGGGATCGTTCACGCGCGGGTAGGCGGTGTTGCCATTGGCGCCATCATTGAAGCGCTCTGCGCCGATATACTGAATGGCCTCGCCTTCTACATAACCGGTCAGCCCTTCCCAGGTGGGGGTCATGTAACCAAGGCGCGTGCGCACCGTATTGGCATGCGCGTCGTTCGCAAAACTTTCCTGGTCGACATATTCATGACGCAGGCGAACATCGCCGATGATTTTGCCGTACTCGCCGAGGTCGTAGGCCAGTGCCTGGCTGGTTGCCAGGGTGCTGAGGGCAAGTGTGGTGGTGGTAATGAACGTGGTACGAAGAGACATCACTTTTTCCTTTTTGTAGTTTTATCTTGAGTGCAGCGCACTATATCCAGTTTAACGCGAGTTGTACCCTAGGCAATTCCCTAGGGCAACCCTAGTTTTGTCCCTGAAACATATATATATTTATGCTCTTTTTATACAGCCTTCGGTAGTACAAATAATTGAAATACATTCTTTATCGCGCAATTCATTGTTGATGTTTCATGTGGATCTATATTCGGCATTAATTGTTCGTCATCTCTCCATGCGATCTGGGGAAGCATTCTCCAACCTACCGATTTTTGGTAAGAAATGTCACATTACTGTCATTTGTGATCGGGCTGCACCTGACGCATACTAAGGATGACGTATTGTACGTGGGATTTGAATGGCAGGAATGCAGCGCGAAATACATATTTACGACCATCCGCAAAGCCGTGTGCGCTTTTTGGAAACAACGCTTGGCGACACGCATTGGCGTGCCGTGATTGTTGTGCCGCGCGCACAAACCCCCAATCCCCTTGCCTATGCGCAATCACTGGAGGAGCCGTTAAAAGCGCGGGGCTATGAAACACGCATCGATATCGACGCAAGCGGTGCGGCAAACCTGCATATTCATCATGTGGGCGGCGACCTTTCGCCCAATGACGCGATGGAACAGATGGGGTTGGTGCAAGGTGTCGCCTATAGTATGGCCCACCCCGGACGCACGCTGAGTAGTCTGATTCGCGGCAGCATGGATTATGCAACCTATCTGGTGAAAGACCCGGCACGCCTGTTCAGCTCGATCTATCTGCTGGGCGACCTTTCCTACACCAGTTCAGGCATGTTTGAAAATGCCAAGCATATGCGTGAATTGCGGCGCAACGGCCAACAGATGGAGAAGAAAAGCACTGTCGAGAGCATGCGCAATTTCTTCAAGCCGGAAAACGGGCTGATGACCCTGTCGGGTATTCTCGCTACCGCGCAATCGCTGATCGTTATGGCCTATGCAAGCAGCGGTGGCGAAGCCAACCTGCGCGAGCTGAAACAGCAATATAAAAACGGCCAGCGCCAGGGTATCGACAGCACCCATGTGCAGGGCTGGACGGAACTACCGGACAAGAAACACCTATTCAGCCCTCTCACCGATTTGGCGCGGCGCTATCCGATTGATGTCGGCAGCTGGACGCAGATCGCCGGTCAGGCCGCGTTGATCGGCGCTAGTGGTTTTCAAATCGCTAACGCACTACCAACCGCCAAACTTTTGCCCAAAGATCAATGGCGGGGCAGCCTGAAAATGAAAGAGCCGCTGTCCGGGGTAATCGATCCGCTATTGAAAAAGCAACTCGCCAGTAAAGATGTGATGGGCGCGGGCATTAATATCATGCGTGCGCTGGTGGCGATGTCCGCCTGGGCAATGCTCATGCGTCCGGCCAAGCAGGTGGGCGAGGAAGTGGGTTGGGATCATCCGCTAACCCACATGCGCCAGATGATCGAAGCTCACCCCGAACGTGCCGCCGGATTTTTAAACGGGGTGGCCAGCGCGATCGGCCTTGCGGCATCGCATATCAAGAACAATACCGGCTCCATTTGGGCGGAAGGCATCTGGCTGGCGGGCGACGCGGTGATGATGTTCGCCAAGAAAGAGCATTATGGCGAGGCCGGCGCCGCGCAAGAAAAAACACTGATCAATGCCGGCACGGAATTCATGAAACAATTGCCACTGGTGCTGTCGCCGTCGGTACAGAAGAAAATGGTGACCGACCTTGCCAATCATCTCGCCCGCCGCGTGGTGGATGAACGCGAAGCCAAGCCGCTCAACGCGCAGGCGTTAGAGAAGGTCACCGAACTAGCGCAGACGATTGCCGATGGTATTCAGGCAAACCTTGCGGTGGAAGTATTACCGTATCAGCAACTCACCGCCGCGTGCGGGCGCTTGGTGGGCGCGGTGCCGGATGCACAACGCGAAGCTGTACTGCAAAGCCTGGCCCAGGGGCTAGCGAACGCGCCGGGCATTCAGGCGACACCGGAAGAATTGACCGCGGCGCTGCGTGGGCTCGTGCCGGAGCCCCAGGGAAAAACCAGCATTGCCCCAGCCACTTTGCGCCAGAAAATCGAGCAGATGCTCACCAGCGCACCAGGTTTCGTGCGCCCCCCATTAGCCATGGCGCTTTATGATGTGGTGCAAACCCATTTCCCGAACGAAGGCCGCCAGGCTATTTTGAGCGACCTGAAGCCATACGCCGCGTCGGAAGCAGCGGGACACGACGTTGCTGCCGCCGAAGCGCGCCGCTAGCAGCTCCTATTGCACTGCAATATCAAATAAACTTGGTTTTCGTGCGTCCGTCAGTATGGTGCTGCGCTTATATTATTGTTCTGGGGGGTATTCCATGGCGAATGCATCGCGTCGCAAAGTCGTTATCACTGGTATGTTGGGCAATGGGCTCGAATGGTACGATTACGCGCTTTACGGCCATATGTCGCTGGTGTTTTCCAAACTTTTCTTCCCGTCGGAAGATGCAAGCTTCAGTCTCATCCTCACCTTCCTGACCTTTGCTGTCGGCTTTATCTCGCGCCCACTCGGTGCCGTGATCTTCGGCCGCATTGGCGATAAATACGGCCGCAAACGCGCCCTCACCGCCAGCATGATCCTGATGGCCATTCCCACCGGCTGTATCGGCTTGCTGCCCACCTATGCCGCCATTGGCGTGGCGGCACCGATATTGCTGCTACTGATTCGCGTGCTTCAGGGCCTGTCCCTCGGTGGCGCCTTCTCGGGGTCGATGTCATACGTTGTCGAGCATGCCGATCCTAAGCATCGCGCTATCACCGGCAGTGTGACCATGCTGTCGCTGGTTGCCGGCTTTTTGATGGGTTCGCTGGTTTCCACTCTGGTGGCCACCGCCCTGCCGGAAGAAGATTTCATGAGCTGGGGCTGGCGCCTGCCGTTCTTCGTCGGTGTGTTGATCGGTGTGGTTGGTTACTGGCTGCGCAACCACGGTGATGAAAGCCCGGTCTATAAAGAAGCCAAGGAATCCGGCGCGCTTTCCGAAAGCCCGGTGAAGGAAGCTTTCACCCGCTTCCCGATGAAAATGTTCCAGGGTTTTGCCTTTTACCTGTTCGTGACCATTCCATTTTACACGCTAGCCATTTACATGATCGCCTACTCCAAGGCGCATCTGGGCTTGCCGCAGGAAGACGCGCTGCAGGTCAATTCGCTGGCGATGATAGCCATGTTCCTGCCGATGCTGCCAGTAGCACGTGCAGCTGATCTCTATGGTCGCCGCCCGGTACTGATGGCGGTGATCATCGTCATGCTGGTGGCGATTTACCCGGCATTCGAGCTGATGCAGCGCGGCGATTTCTGGTCGGTTGCCATGGGGCAGATGATCCTCGCGTTTATTCTTGGTGCGTATCTCGCTCCTATCCCGGCGGTGCTTGTTGAGCTGTTTCCTACCCGCATCCGCTATACCGGTATGGCGCTTTCCTATAATTTCTGTGCCATTCTGGGTGGGTTTACCCCCTCCATCGCCGAAGCGCTGATTCGCCAGACGGGGGATAAAACCTCGATCATGTACCTGCTGTTTGGTGCGGGCGCGTGTTCGTTTGCCGCATTATGGGCATATAAGGACAAGTACCGCGAGAAATTGGCCTAGCTCCGTATTTCCCGTTGATGCGCCGTCACCCATGCTTCCCGCATGGCGACGAAGCATGCGAACACTCCCGATAATATCTCCGATCTGATGGAGAAGCTGGCGCGTACGCGCCGTGACATGCTGAGCGTGGACGATGTGCTCTCCACCTTCGGCAACCGGGCGACCGCGCCGCTCATCGCGTTGTTCGGCATTATCCTGATGACGCCGATTGCCGCTATTCCCGGCTCACCCATTATTTTCAGCGGCATTATCATGCTGCTCGCCGGGCAATCTCTGTTTACCAATCAATTCTGGGTGCCCCAATTTATCCGCAAGCGCGAAGCTAAGGGCGACAAAGTCCGTGAAGGCCTCAAGAAAGCGATCCCTTACGTGCAGAAAGTTGAACGGCTCATGAAAGTGCGCCTCACTAGTATGACGGGCACCCCCTGGGATCATATTGCCACGGTGTATATACTGTTGCTGGCGCTGATGACGTATCCCACCGGTTTTATTCCCGGTGCCCTCATTCCTCCGGGGGCATCGATTGCTATCCTTGCGATGGCCAAATTTCATCAGGATGGGCTGCTCATGAGCATCGGCCTCACGGTAGGCACCGTCGCGCTCGGGCTGGGCATATACCTGATGGTGCAGTAAGGGAGCATTACGCTCTTTTAGCCTGCGTTTTATGTCGTCGGCACTACCAGAAAAATTTACGTGATTGAGGCACATTTCAGGAATGTAGACGTGCCGCGTGCTCTCATTTTTTATTTAGCCAATCCCAAGCGAGCAAAGCTCGCTGGATTGACGGATGGTCGGAGCGACAGGATTTGAACCTGCGACCC
>DITH01000148.1:908-3776 GCA_002422745.1 Alphaproteobacteria bacterium UBA6189 | reverse complement strand
CGTACTCGGCCGTCACCCAGCCCTGACCGGTATGGCGAAGAAACGGCGGCACATGTTCGTCGATGGTAGCGGTACACAACACTTTCGTGTGGCCGAACTCCACCAGGCACGAGCCTTCAGCATGGCGCGAAATCCCCGGGGTGAGGGTGATGGGGCGTAGCATATCGGCGCTGCGGTCGAACGAACGGGTCATAGGTAAGGTCACTTCCTGATGGATGGGTTGCATGTTACGCGATGCTAAGCCCATCAGGTCTGCATCGCAATGGAAGATTTCCCCTCTTGAAATTTCAGCCTGTCATGCACATATACCGGTGAGTTTTAAGATGAGGAAAATTCATGAACCAGCCCCACGAAACTGCCCCTGAGGCCGAACAACACGCCGATGCTGCCGAGCCGTTGGCTCACGCCGGCTCGAACCAGGAGCCATCGCCGGAAGCCGCTATCCGGGCGCTACAGGTGCTGCTCGACGAAAAAGACAAGGAAATTGCCGGGTTAAAAGACCAGGCCTTGCGCGCCATGGCCGAGGTGGAAAACACCCGCCGCCGCAACGAACGCGAACTGAACGACATGAGCAAATATGCCGTGACCGGTTTCGCCCGCGACATGGTGAGCGTGGTAGAAAATCTGCAACGCGCGGTCGAAAGCGTGCCCGCCGAGCTGAAACAGGCGCAACCGGCGGTGGCGAATCTTGCTATGGGCGTAGAAATGACGCTGCAGGAGCTGCTGAAAATTTTTGAGCGCCATGGGATTAAACGGCTTGATCCGATGGGTCAGAAATTTGACCATAACTACCATCAGGCCGTCGCGCAGGTCGACACACCCGATGCCGAACCGGGCATGGTGGTACAGGTGCTGCAAGCCGGGTATGTGATCCATGATCGCCTGCTGCGCCCCGCCATGGTGGGGGTAGCTGCGGGCGGCACTGCAAAGCAAGTGGACACGCAGGCGTAAGCGCGCTAGCGTCCGGCGCATGAAAAAGCGCATCCGCCAGTTTTTAACGCCCGATATTCCGTTCGCGCGCGACGACGCACACCGCATGTTGCCGGTCATGATTGCGTGCCTCGTCGGCTTTGCGGCATTACTGCTTGCCGCAGCGATTTGCCTGAACCACGCGTTGAGCCGCCAATCGCGCGATGTAAGCGGTGTGTTGCAAGTGGAAATTCCCGCCCGCGCCAGCACCGGCACACTGGATAAAACCGTTGCCCTGCTTCGTCGCACAACGGGGGTCGAAGAAGTAGTCGTGCTGCGCGATGCCGATATGGAAGCGCTGCTCAAACCTTGGCTGGGCGACCAGTTCGCGGTGAAAGGCCTGCCGGTACCGACGCTGATCGATGTGCAAACCGCAACCGAAAACGGCAGCAGCGTTGTGGATCGCGCCGCGCTGACGACCAGCCTGCAACAGATCGACCCGACCATTCGCCTTACCGCGCAAGGCCCGTGGATCAGCCAGTTCGCCGCGGCCCTTTCCCTCCTGCAGGCGCTAATTTTGCTGGTCGCCGTGCTTTTATTGATCTGTGTGATCGGCATGATCGTGCTGGTGGCACGAACCAATCTGAAATTGCATTTCAAGGCGGTCAGCCTGCTGCATATGTTCGGCGCGACCGACGATTACATTCTCACCCAGTTCCAATGGAACAGTGCCCGGCTGGCGGGGCGCGGCGCCATTGCGGGGGTTGGGCTGGCGGCGCTGTTGTTTCTCATCGCGGTGCTGTTTACCCATCGCATGGATAGCCCGGTGATTCCGGAAATTTCTTTTAACGCCGTGCATGCCGCGACCTTCCTGCTGCTGCCGTTGCTAACGGCGCTGGTGGCGCTGGTGGCGACCCGGCTGACGGTGCAGGCCATGCTGCGCCATATGCACTGACATGCTGACCCTGCTCGACCGCGACGGGGTAATCAACCACGACCTGCCGACCGGCATCCTGCGGCGCGAGGATTTCACCATTCTGCAAGGCATTCCCGAGGCGATAGCCCGTCTTACCGCCGCCGGCCAGAGGGTGGCGATCTGCACCAATCAAGCAAGCATCGGCCGTGGGCAGCTCACCTGGCCCGAGCTCGACGCGATGCATGCGCATCTGCGCGAGGTTGTGGAGCATGCGGGCGGACGGATCGATGCGATCTATGTCGCGGCCGATCACCCCGATCATCCAAGCGACCGCCGCAAACCCGGCCCCGGCATGCTGCGCGAGGCGATGGTGCAATTTCAGGCGGAAGCGGCATCCACCTTTTTTATTGGTGATGCGCTGCGCGATCTGCAAGCGGCTGCCGCCGCCGGATGTCCAAGCATACTGGTACGCAGTGGCCATGGACAGCATACCGAACAAGCAGGTTGGGCCCCGGCAAACGCCCCGCGTTATATCGCCGATGGTTTGCCCGATGCGGTGGATTGGCTGCTGTCGTATTCTGCTGGCGCATAGGCCGTCGCCTCGCTAGATTAATCCGCATGCGACATTTATTTACCCTTGTACTGGCGGGCGCGGTGCTGTGGGCCGCATCCTTCGCCGTGTATTTAGGCCATATGTATATGCCCGCCGACCCCGCGCACCAAAAGGCCGATGCACTGGTAGTGCTTACCGGTGGCAATGCCCGGGTCGAGCGCGGGTTTGCCTTGCTGGCCGACGACGCTGCCCCGGTACTATTCATCAGTGGCGTAGGCGAGAATGTCACCATGATGGAAATGCTCGCCGCCCATACCCGCCCGGCCATGCGCGAGCAAATCCTGGCTGGTGGTGGAGAGATTATTTTCGATTATGCTGCGTCGAGCACCCAGACCAACGCCAGCGAAGCCTCGAATTTTGTACGTGAGCGTGGCTACCACACCATCCGCCTCATCACCGGCCATTACCACATGCCGCGCAGCATGGTGGA
>DITH01000148.1:0-883 GCA_002422745.1 Alphaproteobacteria bacterium UBA6189 | reverse complement strand
GCGGCCAGTTTCCGCACGTTCATCGACCGGTTATAATGGCAACGCTGCGCACCCTGCTGTTTTTTGCTGGCTGGATCAGCGCTACGTTGGTGTTCGGCATCCTTGGCCTCCCGTGTCTGCTCCGCCAGCGTTGGTGTTGGTGGGCGGCGAATTTCTGGGTAAACCTCACCCTCGGTTGGCTGCGTCTCAGTTGTGGCATTCGTTCCGAGCATCAGGGAATCCCCGCCACGCCGCTCATCGCTTCCAAACACCAATCGGCGTGGGATACGCTGATGCTGTGGCGGGTGCTTGGCAACCCGGTATTCGTTCTAAAGCGTGAGCTCTACGCCATCCCCATCTTCGGATGGTATCTCTGGCGTAGCGGGCAAATTGCCATCAACCGGGCCAAAGGGCGCGAGGCCTACGCACAGATCGAAACGCAGGCCAAACCCTACCTGGCGCAAGGGCGCGTGATGGTGGTGTTCCCCGAAGGCACACGGGTGCCGGTTGGCACGCACAAGCCTTTCCATAGCGGCATTGCCCGTATCAGCGCTATGCTGCAGCTGGCGGTGACGCCCGCCGCCGTCAATGCCGGGCTTTTCTGGCCGAAACATTCCCTGGTGAAACATGCCGGAACCGCGCGGCTGGCTTTCCTGCCCCCGCTGCCCGTGAGTCCGGACGACCGGCAGGCATGGATGCAGCAGTTGGAAACCTCGATCGAAACGAAAACGGCGGAACTATGCGTGGCCGAAACGGCCAGGAACCTGCAAAGCAGGGAAACCTAACGCCGGGTGCGGAAAAGCTGGCCGTCGCGCAAATAAAGGCTTGGATACTGGAAGGCTTCCATCAGTGATTCGTCGTGGGTAGCAAAGACGATGGTGGTGCCGACCCGGTTAAGCGAGCG
>DITH01000162.1 GCA_002422745.1 Alphaproteobacteria bacterium UBA6189 | reverse complement strand
GGCACCGTGCGCTGGATCGAAGCGCGGCATAATTTCGGGCTGAAAACCGAGATCTAAGGCAGAAAAATCAGGTTACAGCCACGTGTGGCGTTGCTGAGTATATATTCCGCCGTGGCCGCATCGGCGGTGCTGGTGCAATCGGTGCGGCGCGAGCCGACATACGCGCGCATTTTGCCGTTACCGGGTGTGCCGTCATCCATCTTCGTATCGATCTGCCAGGCTTCCTCGGCAGGCAAAGTAGGGTCATCCCAACCCGTTGCATCGCTTGCATGGGGGCAATTTACCCACCATATTCAGCAAATGCAAATTCCATCCGCCCATACGGCTTCCGGCCTGCCATGGTTGCTGCGCGCCGACGATGAGCGTGCCTGCCTCGCCATGGCGCAGCAGCACGGCATCAGCGAGCTGATGGCGCGCATCCTGTGTGGGCGCGGCGTGGCGCTCGACGATGTGCCACGGTTTTTGCAACCATCGCTGCGCGATCATTTGCCCAACCCGTTCGATTTGCTGGATATGGGCAAGGCCGCCACCCGTATCGCCCGCGCGATTAGGGAGGGAGAGAAGGTTGCCGTGTTCGGCGATTACGATGTGGACGGCGCGACCTCGTGTGCGCTGCTCTGGCACTATTTCGCCGCACTGGGCCGCCCGCTGGCGACCTACATCCCCGACCGCATGACGGAAGGGTACGGCCCCACCATCGCCGCGTTCGACACACTCATGGCCGAGGGTGCCACGCTCATCATCACCGTCGATTGCGGCACGCTGGCGCACGGACCCATCGCCCATGCGCAGGCACGGGGGGTCGATGTGGTGGTGCTCGACCACCATGCATCCAGCGGGGCGCTGCCGAATGCGCATGCGGTGGTGAATCCCAACCGGGTGGATGAAACCTCGCCCCACACGAACCTCGCGGCGGTGGGGGTGACCTTCCTGACGCTGGTAGCGGTGAATAAAACGCTGCGGGAGGAGGGATTTTTTCAGGCGCTGAAAGCGAGCGATCGCGGCCGACCGGACGCGCGCGAAGCGGCAGGGGTCAGCGTCAGCGAAGGGGGGGTAAGCCCCCCTTCCATTCAAACGCTCGAGCCCAACCTGCTTTCCCTGCTCGACCTTGTCGCCCTTGGCACGGTGTGCGACGTGATGACCCTCACCGGGCTTAACCGTGCATTGGTGACGCAAGGCCTCAAAGTTCTGGCGCAGCGCGGCAATACCGGGCTGGCGGCGTTGGGCGATGTCGCCCGGCTCGACGATGTACCGAATATCTACCATCTCGGATTCCTGCTCGGCCCGCGCATCAACGCCGGGGGGCGGGTAGGCGAATCGGGGCTGGGGGTGGCACTGCTCACCTGTAGTGAGGCCGAGAAGGCGCAGCAGCTTGCCGCCCGGCTCGACCTGCATAACGCCGAGCGGCAGGCGATCGAGGCCGGGATACTCGAAGCCGCCACCGCGCAGGCCGCCTCACAGGCCAACTTGCCAGTGATCCTGCTGGCGGCGGAGGGCTGGCACCCCGGGGTGATCGGCATCGTCGCCGGCAGGTTGAAAGAGCAGTTTCAGCGCCCGGTCGCCGTGGTCAGCCTTGCGGGCGGCATCGGCAAAGCCTCGGCCCGTTCGGTGCCGGGGGCCGATTTCGGCGCCGCCGTGCACGCCGCGCAGGCGCTGGGGCTGATCGAGAGCGGGGGTGGCCATGCCATGGCGGCGGGTTTTACCGTCGCGCAAGCGCAGCTGCCAGCGCTGCACCAATTCCTGATCGAGCGGTTGGGCGAGGCCGTCGGCCGCTACGCCGAAAACCGCGTGCGCAAGCTCGATAGCTGGCTGAGTGTTCCCGCCGCCACCCTGGAACTGCTCGACGAACTGGCGTTGGCCGGGCCGTACGGGCTGGGCCACCCCAGCCCGCGCTTTGCCATTCGCGCCGCACGGCTGCAACGGGTGGACGTGATGAAAGACAAACATCTGCGCTGTATCGTCAGCGACGACATGGGCGGCGGACGGCTCACCGCCGTGGCGTTTAACGCCGTGGGCACCCCGCTGGGCGAATGGCTGAGAGCGGGAACCACCCTGCATTTGGCAGGCGAATTGAAGCGCAATCGCTGGCAGGGCAGCGAGTCGGTGCAACTGATCATCGACGACGCGGCCAAAATTACTTGACTTGGCGCGCCAGTCATGGTGATAAAACGCCCCTCTGCTGATGGCCTCTTCGTCTAGCGGTTAGGACACATCCCTTTCACGGATGGAACACGGGTTCGATTCCCGTAGAGGTCACCATTAAAAAGGCTCCCACAAAATGGGGGCCTTTTTAATGGTGGTTGCTCGGCAATACGCCCAGCGCAGCGGGTTCGCGCCCATGGCCAGGAGGCCATGTGGACTGCGAGCAGAGCGAGCAGCCCGCAGGGCGGCGTTCAGTAGAACGCCGTCAATCCCGTAGAGGTCACCATTACCAACGCAGCCAAAATTTTAGCGTTTTTTTCATTTTTTTAAAATGCTTGCTGAGTTCTCAAAGCGTTTCACACAATCTTCACATTCCAGCGTGATTTCACCTGATAAAGTAACTTTCTACCAGGGAGTTCCGTTTGTCAGCGATGCCATACATTCCAGCGCTTGCTATGATTCCTAAAAGCCTTCCGCCATTGGAGCGCGCATATGCATTGCTTGGCCGTGCATCCGATGAAGGATTCAAATGGCCGAATGCGCAATTCGTATTGGGTAAAATAAAAGAAGAACTAGGCGAAGCAGAAGAGGCAATTACCGAAGGTGATAAAGCGCATGTAGCCGAAGAAATCGGCGATGTGCTTTCTGCCACGGCGAATCTTGCTCGCTTTGTTGGTGTGGACGTAAAAACGCTGTCACTAAGTCCTGATGCTATAAATGGTGAGCAGGCGTTGCAGCAAATCAAAGAAGCGCTCACCGAAGCAGACACTGCGCTTACAGAGAGCGGCGATATAACCGCGCCAATCAAACGTGCCGTCCTAGGCATCGCATCGCTTGCTCAGAGCATGGAACTCGAGGCGGGCGCATGTCTTGCAGCCACCAATGAAAAATTTGTCACGCGGTTTAATGCGGTAGAGAAAGTTTTGCATGGTCAGGGCCGCACCATGGCAACGACGCCGTTGAAAGAAATGATCGGCATATGGAATCAACAGAAAGATTCCCCAGCCATACAGAGAACCTAGTAAAGTTCGCTCTTAGCTCAGCATTTTTTAATGTGTTGTGTGCGGGGCGGCGGTAGCGCTTGTCACGCCAGCGGCGGCCCGCTAGCATGCGCGCATGGAATCCTTACGCCAACCTACCCGCCTTTACTGGCAGCGGCTTTGCCGCTGGTGCGCCCGCACCGAGCATCGCGACCGCGCCCGCGCCATGGCCGAGGATGTCAGCCGCGCCTTCACCGAACATCCGCTGGCCACGGGCGAGAGCTACTGGCAACATCTCTGGTTTACCATCTGCATGGCGGCGCGGTTTGTGTATACGACCGTGGTGCTGGTGCTGCATGGCCTGCTACCCTTCCTGCTCACCAAGGCGGCGAGTAGGGAAATCGAGCGTATCTACGCGATCATGAAAGCGCGCATTCCCAAGGCCCGCCGCGAGCAGATCGACCTCGACTACAGTGTCTAGCGCGATTGGCATTGTCGGCTTCGGCTTTAGCGGGCTGATGGTGCTGGCCAACCTGCTGCGCCGCGGGGTGGATGCTACCATCTATGTGATCGACCCGGCACTCACCGCGCGCGGCGTTGCCTACAGCACGCCCTATCCGCAGCATTTGCTGAATGTACGCGCCGGAAACATGGGCGCATGGGCCGACCATATCGGCGATTTTGCCGATTGGCTGGCGCAGCATCACCCGGCATTGGGGGCGCAGGATTTCGCCCCCCGCATGCTGTACGGTGATTACCTCGAAACCCTGTGGCAGGATGCCCAAAAGGAAGCCGCCGCGAAGCGTATCATGGTGAAGCTGGTGCCGGCGCAGGCTGTCGCCGTCACACGGCATGGGGAAGGGTTTTCGCTGATGACGGAGCGGGGTGACGCGATCGCGCTCGATACATTGATACTGGCCACCGGGAACGAGATGAAGCCGATGGCCGCCCCTGTCGATGCACCGATGCTGCAGCATCCCTGGGCGCCGGGCGCGCTGACGGAAGCGGCCACCAGCGCCGGGCCGATCCTTCTGCTGGGCACGGGACTGACGGCCGTGGACATGATCCTCGGCCTGCGGGCGGAAGGCTATGCGGGGCAAATTCTGGTTTATTCGCGGCGCGGGTTATTTCCGCAGCCACACCGCGACGATGTTACGCCCGCCCGCTTCGACGCGATGGACATCACCCGCGTGCAGGGCGCGAAGCAGTGGCTGCGTTGGGTGCATAATCAGGCCCGCGCGGCGGAGGATTGGCGCAGTGTGATCGATGCGTTGCGCCCGCATACCCAGCGCATCTGGCAACAATGGCCGAGTGCCGAGCAACAGCGCTTTCTGCGCCGCCTGCTCAGCTTCTGGAATGTGCATCGCCACCGCATGGCGCCACAGATCGCGGCGCAGATCGCGGAGGAAAAACTCGCCGGTCGTCTGCGCCATGTGCGCCGGGCCGAGCTGGCAAAGTATGCGCCCTCGCTGGTGATCAACTGCACGGGGCCCGAGCTCGATATCCGCCAAAGCCGCCAGCCCCTGCTGAAACCATTGCTCGCCGAAGGGATGATCGAACCGCATGCAACGGGGCTGGGCCTCGCCGCCGATGCCAAATGCCGTGCCTGGGGCAGCGCCTACCCGAATCTCTATGCGATCGGGGCGCTGCTGACCGGGCAATTGCTGGAATCCACCGCCGTGCCCGAATTGCGGGTTGAAGCGGCAACTATCGCGGAGACTCTATGCCGATAACTATCAAGGAAGCCACCGACGGATCGGACTTTGCCATTTGTATGGCAATTCGTATGGAAGTGTTCGTGCGCGAACAGGGTGTGTCGCTGGACGAAGAGATGGATACGCACGACCAGGCTGCCACGCATTACATCGCGCGCGAGGATGGCGCGCCCATCGGCACGGCGCGCACGCGGGTGGAAGAGGGCAGCGGGCGTATCGAACGGGTGGCGGTGCGGGCGGCGCATCGCGGCAGCGGGGCCGGAGCAGCGCTGATGACCCATTGCATCGCACGGCTGAAAAACCATCCGCAGGTGACGCGCATCGTGATCAGTGCGCAAACGCAGGCCCGCGCATTCTATGAAAAACTTGGGTTTGTCGCCGAGGGCGAGGAATACCAGGATGCCGGGATCGCCCATTACCGCATGGTGCTAGGCCTCGGCTGCCACTAGCGCAAAGCGCGGCGTGGGTTTTCCGTCCAGCGTTACGGTGCCTTCGAACATGGCGCGCGGGCGTACCCAGAACTGGCCGTTGGGATTTGTATAGAGGCATTCGTAATGGACGAGCTCTTCCAGCGTTTCGCTGTGGCGCACCACCCCGAGCACGCGGTAACGTGGGCCTTTATAATGCTGGTAAATCCCGCCGGGAACGAGTGGCATTATGCGCTGGCAGCCTGCGCTTCGCGCTGACGCTCGGCTTTTTTACGTTCGTTGGGATCAAGCTGGGCTTTGCGCAGGCGGATATTTTTCGGCGTCACTTCCATCAGCTCATCTTCCTCAATGTAGGCGATGGCTTGCTCCAACGTCGGCACGCGCGGTGGCGTTAGGCGCACGGCCTCGTCCTTGCTGGTGGTGCGGATGTTGGTGAGCTGCTTGGATTTCAGCGGGTTCACTTCGAGATCGTTCTCGCGGCTATGCTGGCCGATAATCATGCCCTGATAGACTTTTACGCCCGCAGGAATGATGAGGTAGCCACGGTCTTCGAGGCCCCACAACCCGTACTCCACGGCCACGCCGGTGGAGTTGGAAATGAGCACGCCATTGCGGCGGCCGGGGATGTCGCCCTTATACGGCGCGTAGCCGCTGAAGATCCGCGACAGCACGCCCGAGCCGCGCGTATCGGTCATAAATTCGCCCTGATAGCCGATCATGCCGCGCGCGGGAATGAGGAATTTCATGCGCACTTTGCCACCGGAGGAGGGGCGCATATCGATCATGTTGCCTTTGCGAAGCGAGAGTTTCTCGACGACGACGCCGGAATGTTCCTCGTCCACATCGACCTGAACTTCTTCCATCGGTTCCATGCGCTGGCCGTTTTCGTCTTTGCTGAACAGCACGCGCGGGCGGGATACCGATACTTCAAAACCTTCGCGGCGCATGGTTTCGATCAAGACGCCGAGCTGCAATTCGCCGCGGCCGCCGACTTCGAATGCGTCGGCTTTCTCGGTCTCTTTCACGGTGATCGCCACGTTGCTTTCCGCTTCCTTAAAGAGGCGGTCGCGGATCATGCGCGAGGTCACTTTGGTGCCCTCCGTACCCGCCAATGGCGAATCGTTCACGCCGATGGTGATCGCCATAGTGGGCGGATCGATCGGCACAGCGCGCAACGGTGCCTGCAGCTCGATAGCACCGACCGTGTCGGCAACGGTGGTCGCGGTGAGACCGGCGATGGACACGATGGAGCCCGCCGGCGCTTCGTTAACGGGGTTACGCTCGATGCCGTCAAACGACAGCAGCTTCGTGATGCGGCCTTGCTCGATAATGCTGCCATCCAGGCGAATACCTTTGACGGGCATGCCGACTTTGGCGGTGCCGGATTCGATTTTTCCTGTGAGTACGCGGCCAAGGAAGTTATCGGATTCGATGAGGGTAACGAGGAAAGCAAAGGTCGCATCGGCATCGGCATTGGGTTCTTCGACGTAGCTTACCACCTCGTCCATGATGCAATGCAGGTTCTCGCGCGGGTCGTTCAGGTCTTTCACCGCCCAGCCATTGCGGCCGGATGCGTAGATCAGCGGGAAATCCAATTGCGCGTCGTTGGCGTCAAGCGCCACGAACAGGTCGAACACCTCGTTCACCACTTCATCGACGCGCGCATCGGGGCGGTCGACTTTGTTGATGACCACGATGGGGCGCAGGCCCAGCGCGAGGGCTTTCATGAGCACGAATTTGGTTTGGGGCATCGGGCCTTCGGCGGCATCGACAAGCACGAGCACGCCATCGACCATGCCGAGGATGCGCTCAACCTCGCCGCCGAAATCGGCGTGCCCAGGGGTATCAACGATGTTGATGCGTGTGTCTTTCCACACGATCGACGTGCACTTTGCCAAAATGGTGATGCCGCGTTCACGTTCCAGATCGTTGGAATCAATGGCGCGCTCAGCGACGGCCTGGTTGTCGCGGAAAGNNAAATCGGCGTGGCCGGGGGTATCGATGATGTTGATGCGCGTATCTTTCCACTGGATGGAGGTGCATTTGGCCAGAATGGTAATGCCGCGCTCTTTCTCGAGATCGTTACTATCCATCACGCGTTCTTCGACGCGCTGATTGTCGCGGAACGTGCCGGCCTGACGCAGCATGACGTCGATAAGGGTGGTCTTGCCGTGATCGACGTGGGCGACGATGGCGATGTTGCGCAGCTTGCTGGCGGACATGGGGGATACCGGGGAAGGGGGCGCGCATTATACGGACCCGCACCCTTACGGAAAATGACCGGCCGGCTTCAGGGGCGGTAGACCGCGATCCTGGAGAACCCCTGCTCCACCAGCAGTTCGGCGTGCAGGCGACTCATCAGGCCCTTGTCGCAGTACAGCAGAAAGGCCGAGTCCCTGGGTCGGTCGTGGAAGAACTGTTCCAGTCGGAAAAAAGGCACCGCCTCGATCTGGGCGTTGCCTGCCCGCAAGGGCCGGCGCTCGCGCTCGTCGGGATGGCGGATGTCGAGGATGGGAATGCCCGGCTGCGGGGCGTGGAAGCTCTCGACGCTCACCTGGCCCAGCTCCACCTCCAGCACAGCGGCAATGTCCTCCTCGCGACGCGCCGCCACTGCTCGCTCCAGCACCGCGAAATCGAAGGCCTGCTCTGCGCGCTCCACGCGGTCGAGCCGGGTGTGGGTGTCGGGTCGCACCGAGATCACGCCGCAGTACTCGGGCATGTGCGCGGCGAAGGGTTCGGTGCCGATCTGCCGTGCCACCGCGATGATGTCCTGTTTGTCCATGGCGACCAGTGGCCGCAGCACAAGCAGCGGGGTGGCGCGATCGATCACCGCCAGGTTGGGCAGGGTCTGGCTGGATACCTGGGCGACACTCTCCCCCGTGACCAGGGCGTCCACGCCCAGGTCCTCGGCCACTTGGGTCGCAGCCCGCAGCATCATGCGCTTGAGCACCACGCCCATCAGCGGGCTGTCGACCCGCTCCAGGATCTCGGCGACCACGTTTTCAAAGGGGATGGTGACGAAGGTGACCGGATGGCTGGCGCCATACCGCTCCCACAGATAATGCGCGACCTCCCGGACGCCCAGGGCGTGGGCGCGCCCACCGAGGTTGAAGAAGCAGAAGTGGGTGCGCAACCCGCGCCGCAACAGCAGGTAGCTGGCGACGGTGGAATCGAAGCCCCCGGAGATCAGGGACAGCACCGGGGGTTGCTGACCGAGGGGAAATCCGCCCAGCCCCGGCTGCCGGTGGGCAAGCACATAGAAGCGATCGGCGACCACCTCGAGGCGCACGGTGATCTCTGGTTCCCGCAGCGATACCCTGGCCCCGGCTGCCCTGGCCAGCAGTCGGGCGCCGATTTCCCGCTCCAGTTGCGGTGATGTGTAGGGGTGGTCGCCGGTTCGCTTGACGCGGACGACGAAGGCGCTGCCCGGCAACCAGGGCCCATACTGCGCCCAGGCCTGCTCCGCCATGGCATCGAAGTCCCCCAGGGGATGGACGGCGACCTGGGCAAAGCTGGAGATGCCCGGCGTGCGGGCCAGCACCTCGCAGGCGCTGGCACCGGCGTCCGCATTCGCCGCCGGGCATTCGATTTCGATGCGATCCCAGTTGCCGCTGATGGCTGCGGGGCCCACCGACCGTTCGAACAGCGTTCTCAGGTTACGGCGCAGCTGGCGGATGAAACGGCGCCGCACCGGCGCGCTCTTGATGATGATTTCCGGAGACAACTTGACGACAAAATGCATGGAGCAGCGGGGAATCCAGTGCAATCAGGGATGGACCCTTGGGGGCTCCATTATAGATAGGTGGGCGGTAGCCGCGGCGGTGAATTGGGGCGCGATTCGGAGCGCACATAATTGGTGCTTACAAGGTCTCCTGTGATCCAATATGGTGCGTTTTGTCGACGCACCCTGCCTGCTGCAGCGTTCAGACGTTACTTTCATGGGCTGGATTCGGAGGAAATTGCGCCAGGGCAAGCCGCGGATCCCTGATGGTGCACCCAATGATGGTTGACGTGCCTGCTGATGGTTATAGTGACGACACTTCCGTGCCTTGACGTGTTTGCACCGCTCGCCGGGACCCATCCGCCCGGTTGGCGAGTTGGCGGCAAGAGGGATGGGCACAGCAGGGTCCCAACCGGCATGTGATTTGCCTTGCACAATGCACGAAGGGCAGGCGATACCGTGCTGCACGGCCCCTGGGCGTATACCCGGGGTAGCAACGTCACCTCAAATACAGCGCTCGATTGGAGAAACAGAATGTCAATGTCAAAGACGTTGGAGTTGATCAAAGAGGCCGAGGCCCGCTGGATCGACCTGCGCTTTACCGACACCAAGGGCAAGGAACACCATGTGTCCCTACCCTCTACCGAAGTCAACGACAGCTTTTTCGAAGACGGAAAGATGTTCGATGGGTCTTCGATCTCTGGTTGGAAGGGCATCAACGAATCGGACATGATCCTGATGCCGGACGACACTTCCGCCATCCTCGACCCGTTCACCGATGATCCGACCGTCATCATCCGCTGCACCATCGTCGAGCCGACCACGATGCGTGGTTACAGCCGGGATCCGCGCTCCATTGCGGTGCGGGCTGAAGAATATCTGCGTTCCACCGGCATCGCCGATACCGTCCTGTTCGGACCCGAACCCGAGTTCTTTGTGTTCGACCAAGTGAAATGGGGTGCCAACATGGGTGGCGCTTTCTACAAGATCGCCTCGGAAGAAGCGGCCTGGGCGTCCGAGCACGATTTCTCGGAAGGCAACCGCGGCCACCGCCCCGGGGTGAAGGGCGGGTATTTCCCGGTGCCTCCGGTCGACTCCTTGCATGACCTGCGCGCTGCCATGTGCGACGCCATGTCCCAGATGGGGCTGGTGATCGAAGTGCACCACCATGAAGTGGGTACCGCCGGGCAATGTGAGATCGGAGTGGGTCCGGCCACGCTTACGCGCAAGGCCGACGAAGTGCAGATCCTCAAATACTGTGTGCACAATGTGGCCCATGCCTATGGCAAGACGGCCACCTTCATGCCCAAGCCGCTGGTGGGCGACAACGGGTCCGGTATGCACTGTCACCAATCCCTGTCCAAGGACGGCAAGAATATCTTTGCCGGAGACACCTACGCCGGTCTCTCGGATACTGCGCTCTACTATATCGGCGGCATCATCAAGCACGNNTCCTACAAGCGGCTGGTGCCCGGCTTCGAAGCGCCGGTGATGCTGGCCTATTCGGCCCGCAACCGTTCGGCGTCGATCCGGATTCCCTTCGTGCCCAATCCCAAGGCGCGACGCATCGAGGTCCGCTTCCCCGACCCGGCGGCCAACCCTTATCTGGCGTTCACCGCGCTGCTGCTTGCCGGCCTCGATGGGATCCAGAACAAGATCCATCCCGGCGATGCCGCCGACAAGGATCTCTACGACCTGCCTCCCGAGGAGGGCAAGGCCATCCCGACCGTCTGCGGATCCCTGGAGCAGGCAGTCGCCGCCCTCGACGCCGACCGCGAATTCCTCAAGGTTGGCGGCGTCATGGATGACGACATGATCGATGCCTATATCCACCTCAAGCAGGCGGAAATCGATCGTCTGCGGATGACCACCCATCCGGTGGAGTTCGATATGTACTACAGCGTCTGACGGCTAACTGCCTTCAGCCAGCCGCGAGGCCCGGTGGTAACACCGGGCCTTTTTCGTGGTCGGACGGGTGAATGCGCACCGTGCGACGGCGAGCTGCAGTGACATCGGTAGACAGTCGCATCGGTAGACAGTCGCATCGGTAGACGGTGACATTGGTAGACTGTCGGCGACACCGGAGCAACGGTGGAGAATCTGGGGATGGAGCCCGGTGGTGCCTCAACAGGTCTGGGAGAGGGCGTAGGGGATGAACAGCAGAGAATGGGCAAGGGGAAGCTGCCGGTTGACACTCATGGTCGGCTTGTTGTGCACCGGGGCGGCGTTGGTGCTGGCCAGCCCGACCATTTACCGTGTGGTCGGGCCCGACGGTCAAATTTCCTACACCGACACCCCGCCCGACCAGGGTCAGGTCGAGGTGGTCGAGCTGCCGGAGGCCAATGTTCAAAGGGCCTTCGAGGTCCCACAGGGGGTCGGGGCGGAGGGGGCGGCAGACAGGACCTACCTGCGGGTGGAGATTTCCAGCCCGACCCAGGACGCCACCATCCTGCCGGACCAATTCAGCGTCCTGGTACAGCTCGAACTCGAGCCTGGTTTGCACGCCGGACATCAGATCCAGTTTTTCCTGGATGGCGCACCTCAGGGTTCTCCAGCCACCGAAACCATGATCACCCTTGGCGATTTCGAGCGAGGCACCCACAGCGTGCAGGCGCAGATCCTGGATGAAGAGGGCGTCATGGTGGCCCAGAGCAACCCGGTGGCCTTTCATGTCCGGCGCCATTCGGCCAAGCATCCCTCGGTCAATCCGCGCCCACCGGCCAGCCCGCGCCCACCTGCGGCGACGCCCGCCAACCCCTGATCAGAGCTCCCTGGAAGGCTTCCAGCATGTCCGCGCATACGATGTGCACCGAGGTGGCCAGCACTGGCCCGGCATGTGCATGATCCGGGGATCGAGGATATCCCCATGCGTCCCAGTCACACGTCTTCGCGATTGACCGAAGACCAATTTCTACTCGACAGCCTGAAAATTGCGGTCGTGCTCCTGGATGATCGGTTGCGTGTCCAGTATCTGAACACCGCCGCCGAGGCGCTGCTCGAAATCAGTGCATCCCGGCTGCGGGGCGCACATTTCGCCAGTTGCTTCGCTGATCCCGCACCCCGGAAGGCGCTGCTCCAGCAGGCACTTCTGGAGCAGCAACCCTATACCGAACGCACGGTGAAGATGGTGCTGGGCGATGATCGGGAAGCGACCGTGGACTATGCGGTCAGCCCCGTGCACCGGGACGGTGCATCACAACTGTTGCTGGAGATCCAACCCATGGATCGCAGCATGAGAATCGACCGTGAGCGGGCAATGCTCTCGGCCAATGACACCTCGCGCAGCCTGGTCCGCAGCCTGGCCCATGAAATCAAGAACCCCCTGGGCGGTATTCTGGGGGCCTCGCAGTTACTGGCCCAGGAACTGGAGCGGGATGATCTGCGGGAATATACCGACATCATCATTGCCGAAACCGAGCGCTTGCGGCAGCTGGTGGATCGTCTGCTGGGTCCTTCCTCGCCGGTCCAGATGGCGGCGGTCAACATCCACGAAATCACCGAGCGCGCCGCGACCCTGGTTCAGGCGGAAACCAATGGACGCTTGCGCATCCTGCGCGAATACGATCCCAGCATTCCCGAGCTGTGTGGTGATCGAGGCAAGCTGATCCAGGCTGTGCTGAACCTGGTGCGCAATGCCATGCAGGCGGTGGAGAGCTCCGGACAGCTCGACGATGGCACTGCGCGGATCACCCTGCGTACCCGGATCGTCAATCATTTCACCATCGGCGGACACCAGTACCGCATCGTCTGCCGCCTGGACATTCTGGACAACGGCCCGGGCATTCCCGAGGACATCCAGGATCGGATTTTCTATCCGTTGGTGAGCGGGCGCCCCACGGGAACCGGGCTGGGTCTGCCCATCGCCCAGTCGGCGATCCAGCTGCACCAGGGATTGATCGAGTGCGAAAGTGCCAGACAGGGCACCAGGTTTTCGATCTACCTGCCCCTTCAGACCAATCACGGACCACGCAATGAAACCGACAATCTGGATCGTTGACGACGACAAGTCCATCCGCTGGGTGATGGAGCGGGCGTTGGCAAAGGCGGACATGGACGTGTGTTGCTTCGAGGATGCCCAGAGCATGCTGCACCGCCTCGGGGATACCGTACCCGATACCGTGATCAGCGACATCCGCATGCCCGGGATCAGTGGACTCGAGCTCCTGGAGCGGCTGCGGCGGGAAAACCCTGGCATGCCGGTGATCATCACCACCGCCCATTCGGATCTCGACAGCGCGGTGGCTGCCTATCAGGGCGGCGCCTTCGAATACCTCCCCAAGCCCTTCGATATCGAAGATCTGGTTTCGGTCACCCGGCGCGCCATCGAGTTTGCGCGGGAAAAGGCCCGTGCCGCGGTGCGCACTCCGGAAGGTGAAGCACCCAAGGAGATCATCGGCGAGGCGCCGGCGATGC
>DITH01000124.1:27944-28454 GCA_002422745.1 Alphaproteobacteria bacterium UBA6189 | reverse complement strand
TGAGCAAGTACGATTTCCCGGGTGACACGATCCCGATCATCCACGGTTCGGCGCTGTCGGCCCTGGAAGGCAAGTCGGACGGGTTCGGTGAAGAAGCGATCCTGAAGCTGATGGAAGCGGTCGACGCCCACATCCCGCAGCCGGAGCGCATGATGGACAAGCCGTTCCTGATGCCGGTCGAGGACGTATTCTCGATCTCGGNNGTGTTCTCGATCTCGGGTCGTGGCACGGTGGTGACCGGTCGCGTTG
Source organism: Alphaproteobacteria bacterium UBA6189 (assembly GCA_002422745.1). GTDB lineage: Bacteria > Pseudomonadota > Alphaproteobacteria > Rickettsiales > UBA3002 > QFOX01. Next base: position 28,205 of record DITH01000124.1, on the reverse strand, counting down.
AGCGCGGCCAGATCAAAGTGGGCGAGGACCTCGAAGTAGTGGGCCTGCGCGACACCCAGAAAACGACCTGCACGGGCATCGAGATGTTCCGCAAGCTGCTGGACGAAGCGACCGCTGGCGATAACGCCGGTGTGCTGCTGCGTGGCCTGAAGCGTGAGGACGTCGAGCGCGGCCAGGTACTGGCCAAGCCGGGCAGCATCACGCCGCACACCAAGTTCGAAGCGGAAGCCTATATCCTGACCAAGGACGAAGGTGGCCGTC
>DITH01000124.1:0-27922 GCA_002422745.1 Alphaproteobacteria bacterium UBA6189 | reverse complement strand
CCGTCGGCGCCGGCGTCGTCGCTAAAGTCATTCAGTAACCTGAACGACGCGAAGAAAATCAGGCCGTCGGGGTAGCCCGGCGGCCTTTTTTCTACCTTTATCTTGTTAACGGAAGTTAGTGACAGTTTTTGTGAAGAAGCCCAACGCACATCCCACAGATCCCTTTATAAGCGCCTGGGAGAATGAACTAGGTAAACTCGATGCCAGCAATGAATTGGCTGTGCAGCTTACGCAGTCCCTTAGCACTGTACGGAACGATCCGTGGCTTGCGGAATCACGCCTACGCCGTACGCTAGTCAGCTATCTGGAATCACATGGGGATCGGATGGCAGGCAGCCTGATCGCTGATGATGCCAGCTGTATCACCATGCTCACTAGTAATCGGCTCGACGCCTCCCGAGCTGGCCCCAAGGGTGATATGAAACCAGTAATTAAAGAAGAGCTGACGCGTGCCGCTACGGAATTAGCCAGTAAGCTAGTGCGAAATCTTACCCAGAACACTGCTGGCAAGACCCGCACCCGCTAAACAACTTATCACTTATTGATGATTTCCCTTCTCCCACCCATCGCGGCTTGAAGCGTGGCGCGCTACACATGGTCATGCATTCACAAACCAAGGAGAAGAATATGCGTACCACCCTGACGGCCCTGCTGGCCACTACCGCTATGGCACTGAGCACCGGCGCTTATGCCACCGACGCATCGTACAAAGCCGAAACCGAAATCGATAAAGGCGACCATGGCAGCTACGAAAAAACTACCAAAGTGGTCAGCGACAGCGACGACACCCGGGTGGCCACCGAAGTCAATGTCGATAAGGATGTCGACGAGGATGGCGACATGACCAAAACTACCACCATCGAAAAAACCCGCGATCCCCAAGGGCTTTTCAATAAAGAAACCGAGAAGCTGAAAGAAAGCGTGAAGCGCGAGGATGGTGAAGTCACGGTGGAAACCAAGCACACCGTAAATGGTGAGACGGTGAAAGACACCAAAACCACCCGCTAAGTCACGCTAAGTATTTTCTACCCTACATTGAAACACGCCAGCTCCCCGCGCGGGACTGGCGTGTTTGCGTACTGGGCCACTGGCGACTTGCTTTCTCGAAAAATTCCCGCTAGTTCAGCCCCTCGATGCAGGGGTGTAGCTCAGCTGGTAGAGNNCGTAGGTCGCAGGTTCGATCCCTGTCGCCCCTGCCACGGACTTATCGCCGCCTTATCTCCTTTAATGCTGTTCCGATGGTATCTTGACGTCTGGCAGAGTTGGTTACGTGCAGTAACCATTTGAAGGAGTTTCCCATGCGTTTTACCCCCACTTCACGCGTACTTGGCTTGGCCACCGCCACCTTGATGGCTGGCCTCGCCACGGCCCACGCCAATGACAGAAATACCTCGCTGGACGCCAAGGTACATACCGCACTCAAGCAGTGCCAGACCGTCTCGGCTTCCTGCGCCAGCACCACGCAGAATGCCGAAGCCGTGCTGGTATTCCCCTCCGTCGTGAAAGCCGACCTCATCGTTGGCGGTTCAGGCGGCCAGGGCGCGCTGGTCGAGAACGGTAAAATCACCGGCTACTATAATATTGGTGGCGCCACCGCTGGCCTCACCGCTGGCATTTCCGACATGAGCCAGGTCTATGTCTTCCGTTCACAGACTGCCGTGGCTGAACTGAAAAAAGGTTCGAAATGGAAAGTGGGCTCGGGCGCCGATGTCACCGTGGTGAATGCCGACGCCAATGCCCGTGCCGTGTCGGGTGACGTGCTGGCCTATATCATCGATTCCGAAGGGCTGCATGCCGGTGTGTCGGTCGATGTGTTCAACGTCTGGAAAGCCGACAAGCAAGACCGGTCGTAACCTATCTATCCCCCACCCCTGTTAGCAGGCGGCGCTGCATCTCGTGGCGTCGCCTGTTTTATAATGGCATCACCCACCTGTTGCACGGCGGGCCAAAACCACTTATGAGAATGGCGCATGCGGGTGTAGCTTAGTGGTAAAGCNNCGATTCCCTTCACCCGCTCCACTTAACAGCATTACCCCATGTCCGGCCATCATCACCATTCCCACGCCCCCATCGACCTGCCGCAGGGCAGCGAGACGGCGCGCCTCATGCGGCGGGCGACGCTCGCAGCGGTAGCCATCGCCAGCCTCTTGATCGTCGCCAAGCTCATCGTCTGGTGGCGTTCCGACTCGCTGGCGATTTTATCCTCCCTTACCGATTCCTTCTTCGATCTGCTCACCTCCGTCATCAACTTGATCGCCGTACGCTATGCCCTAAAACCGGCGGATGACGACCACCGGTTCGGCCATACCTCCATCGAAGATATCGCTGGTCTGGCGCAAGGCGCGTTCATCTCTGCGTCGATGCTGCTGATTATCCTGCAATCGCTCGAGCGGCTGTTTAATCCGGAGCCTATTGCGCACGAGCAGCTTGGCATGGCCGTCAGCATGTTTGGCATGATCGCTACCAGTCTGCTGGTCGCATACCAAACCTATGTGGCGCGCCGCACGCGCTCGCTCATCGTGCTTGCCGACCGGCTGCATTACGCCGGCGATATTGCATTTAACCTCGGGGTGCTACTGGCATTGGCCGCCAGCCTTTATCTGGGCTGGAGCTGGGCCGATCCGCTGGTTGCCCTGCTCATCGCTAGCGCCGTACTCTGGTCCTCGCGCAGCATTGGCCTGCGCGCTTACCATAACCTGATGGATCGCGAAATGCCTGAAACGGAGAAGGAAAAAATCTACGCGGTATTGCGTAACGATGTCGATTTGCATGGTTACCATAACCTGAAAACGCGCTTTGCCGGCACCAAACCCTTTATCCAGTTCCATGCCGAAATCGCGGCGGGCCTAAGTTTCCGCGACGCCCACGCCATTATCGACCGTATCGAGCAGCGCCTGCAGGAGATGTTCCCCGGTGCCGATGTCATCATCCATCCCGATCCGATCGAGCCGCGCGTCCCCCAAGCATACGATGCCTAGCCCCCGGGGAAAAACAATACTGGATAGCAACGGTTAGCTGCGTTAAACCCATCGCATGGCAAAACATCACAAATCGCGCCCGGAGCGCACAGCGCTTCCGCCCAGCCGCCCCGCCCACCGCGCCGCCGATCACGGATACTGGCTGTATGGCTGGCATGCGGTCGAGGCGGCGTTGGCCAACCCCGAGCGGCAGATTAACCGTATCCTGGCCAGCCCCGCGGCACTGGAAAAACTGCAGCTTCCCGCACGTAAACTTCCTGCACCCGAGCGCATGGAACCGCGCGCCATCGACCAATTGCTCGGTGCCGATGCCGTGCATCAGGGCATTGCGCTGCGTGTGCTGCCCCTGCCACCCGGAACGCTCGAGGATGTGCTCTACCACAGTACCCCGCGCGGGCCGCTGCTGGTGCTCGACCAGGTGAGCGATCCGCATAATGTCGGTGCGATCCTGCGCTCCGCCGCCGCGTTCGATGCGGTCGCGGTGCTCACTCCCAAAGACCATAGCGCACCGGAAACCGCCGTCATGGCAAAAGCTGCCAGCGGCGCACTCGATATCGTGCCGCCCCTTACCGTCACCAATCTGGCCAGCGCCCTGCGCGACCTGCAGGCAAACGGTTGGTGGGTTATCGGGCTCGACGGCAGCGCCGACAAGCAGCTCGGTGACATCAAACTTACCGGCAAGCTGGTGCTGGTGCTCGGCGCCGAAGGCAAAGGTATGCGCCGCCTCACCGCCGAAGGCTGCGACGAACTGGCCAAGCTACCGATCAGCCCGCGTATGGAAAGCCTCAACGTGTCGAACGCCGCGGCAATTGCCCTGTATCATTGCCTGCTGACCCGAGGTGCGCATGGCTGATCTATTACGCGATAGCGCAGCGCAAGCGGTCGAACTGGCGCGCCGTGCCGGGGCAACCGCCGCCGACGCGCTGGCCCTCGATTCGGCCGACCTCAATGCCGGCATCCGCCAGGGTGTGCCCGAAACCATCGAGCGCGCCGAATCGCGCGGGGTGGGGTTGCGCGTCTTCGTCGGCCAGAGCTCGGCCAGTCTGTCCAGCTCCGAACTCACCACCGAAGCGTTGCAGGAACTGGCCGAGAAAGCCGTTGCTATCGCCCGCGCCGCACCGGCCGACCCCTTCGCCGGGCTTGCCGATGCCGCATGGCTGGCGCGCGATATCGCCGATCTCGATCTGGCCGACCCCGGCGAGCCTGCCATGGATACCTTGCAGGCCCGCGCCCGCGAGGCGGAGGAAGCCGGGCGTAGCATCGCCGGCATCGTCAATTCCGAAGGGGCCGACGCCGGGTTCAGTCGCTCGCGCATCGCGCTGGTCACCAGCCACGGCTTCAGCGGCAGCTACGCCGTCACCCGCCACAGCATTTCCACCTCGTTGATCGCCGGCAAAGGCGCCGACATGCAGCGCGACTACGATTACGCGCTTGTCGCCCACGAAGCCGATTTACCGGTGCCTGCCCGCATCGGCGAAGAAGCCGCGCGCCGCACGCTCGACCGGCTGCATCCGCGCAAACTTTCCTCACAGCAGGCCCCGGTATTTTTCGAACCACGGGTTGGCCGCTCGTTGCTCGCTGCCTTTGCCGGAGCGATTTCGGGCTCGGCCATTACGCGCGGCACCAGCTTCCTGAAAGACCGGCTGCACCAGCCCGTCTTTCACCCAGATATCACCATCACCGACGATCCGCTACGCCGCCGCGGCCTGGCCTCGCATCCGTTCGATGCCGAGGGTGTCGCCGTGGACCGCCGTGCGCTGGTCGAAGCAGGCATGTTGCAAAGCTGGCTGCTCGACTGCCGCTCCGCCCGCCAGCTTGGGTTTGAATCCACCGGTCATGCATCGCGCGGGCTGGCCGGTGCACCGCATCCATCGAGCAGCAATCTGTATATCGAACCGGGGGCACATTCCCCGCAGCAATTGCTGCAGCAATTCGACCGCTGTTTTTATGTTACCGAGACGATCGGCCATGGCACCAACCTGCTCACCGGCGATTATTCCGTCGGCGCGTCAGGCTTCTGGATAGAGCAGGGCGAGCGGGCGTTTCCGGTCAGCGAAGTCACCATCGCCGGTAACCTGCGCGACCTGTTCGCCGGAATGATTGCCGCCGACGACCTTACCTTCCGCTACGCCACCAACACACCGACCCTCGCCATCCCGGCGATGACCATCGCGGGGAATTAATGGCCAACGATACCGCCCAACTCTATCGCCGCCTGTTGCACAGTTATATCCTGCGCTACCGCAATATCCTGTGGCTGGCGGGCGCGTGCATGCTGGTGGTTGCGGCAACCACTGCCGCCAATGCCTACCTGCTCGAGCCGATGGTCGACGAAATTTTCGTCAAGAAAAATGCCACGCTGCTCTACCTCGTACCCCTCGGTTTCGTCATACTCGGCCTGCTCAATTCGGTAGGCGATTATGGGCAGATGCTGGCATTGAAATATGTCGGCCAACGCGTGGTGAGCGACATGCAGGGCGATCTGTTCGCCAAGCTGGTACATGCCGATGTCACCCTGTTTCACGACCAGTCCTCCGGCCGCCTGATCTCGCGCCTTACCAACGACATCATGCTCATGCGCCAATCGGTCAGCCAGGTATTCACCGGCATCATCAAGGAAATCTGCACCATGGTGTTTCTTGGCGCGCTGATGGTCTGGCAAAGCTGGCAAATGTCGCTGCTGGCGGTGTTCATTCTCGTCTTTGCCATTCTGCCTATCACCCGGCTGGGCAAGCGCATGCGCAAGGTGGCCGAAGCCACCCAGCATCGGCTCGGCGACTTCACCGCCCAACTCGACGGAATTTTCCAGGGCGTGCGCGTGGTCAAATCCTATGGACGCGAGGATTACGAATCCGAGCGCGCTCGCGCCACCATCCACAGCCTGTTCAAACTCTATTACCGCGCCGCGCGGGTGCAGTCCATGGCCAGCCCCATTGTTGCCCTGGTCGGCACCCTCGCCATGGCCGTCGTGCTCTGGTACAGCGGCTATAGCGCCATTCATTACGGCAGCCCGACGGCGGGTGAATTCACCTCCTTCATTGCCGCCATGGTCATGGCTTACCGCCCGGTAAAAGCCTTGGCCGGCCTTAATACCCAGCTGCATGAAGGCATGGCCGCCGCCAGTCGCTTCTTTAGCGTGATGGATACTCAGGCAACGATTCGCAATGCGCCCGACGCGCTACCCCTGAACGTGACCGAAGGCCATATCGTATTCGACCAGGTGGATTTTGCCTATGCGGGCAGCAAAGCCGGGGTCAGGCAACTCAGCTTTACCGTTCCCGCCGGGCGCACCGTCGCACTGGTCGGCGCATCGGGATCGGGGAAATCTACCATCATGAACCTGCTGCTGCGGTTTTATGAAATCGGCCAGGGCAGCATTACCATCGACGGACAGGATATCCGAAACGTCACGATCGATTCGCTGCGCCAGTCTTTTGCGCTTGTCAGCCAGGATATCGTGCTGTTCGACGATACCGTACGTGCCAATATCGCCTACGGCAAGCTCGATGCCAGCGACGACGACATCATCGCCGCTGCCCGCAAGGCCTACGCGCACGAATTCATCCTCCAATTGCCGCAAGGCTACGACACCGTCATCGGCCCTATGGGGGTCAAACTTTCCGGTGGCCAGCGCCAGCGCCTTTCCATCGCCCGGGCGATTCTAAAAAATGCGCCGATCCTGTTGCTCGACGAAGCAACCTCAGCGCTCGACACCGCCTCCGAACGCGCCGTGCAGGCCGCGCTCGACGAGCTGATGCAGGGTCGCACCACGCTGGTCATCGCCCANNACCACCTTCATCATCGCCCATCGGCTTTCCACCATCCTGCATGCCGACCGCATCCTTGTGCTCGACCAGGGGCAGATTCTCGATGCCGGCACGCACGCCGAATTGCTGCAAACCAGCACCGCCTACCAGAAGCTGCACCAGCTCGCCGAAACGGAGCCCGCAGCATGAGCCGCCCCTACCGCATGAAACTGAGCAAGCGGATATTGAAATCGCCGCACTTGCATACAGCGCTTTCCTACGTCGCCGCGTTTGTGCTGCGTGCGATCTATTTTACCTGCCGGGTGCAGCGCGATTACCCGGCCGCGGCGCAGCCCTATTTTAATGGTCAGCATCCGGGCCTAATCTGTTTCTGGCATGGCCGCATGATCATGCAGCCTTTCGTGCGGCCACCGGGCAGGGCCATGCACGTGTTGGTTTCGCGCCATAACGACGGCGCGTTGATTTACGCTGTCATGCAACGTTTCCGGGTCGACGCAGCCCGCGGCTCCAAAAAATCAGGCGCGGCCGAAGCCGTGCGCACCCTGCTGGGCATTGCCAAACAGGGAAGCAATATCGCCATCACACCGGACGGCCCGCGCGGCCCATTCCAAATCGCCGCCGAAGGCACCGTATTCATCGCCAGTAAAACCGGCTACCCGCTGCTGCCCCTGGCCTTTTCTGCCAGTCGCCACTGGCGGCTGAAAAGCTGGGACCGCTTCATGATTCCCAAACCGTTTTCCCGCATCCAGTTTACCGCGGGCGAACCGATCTTTCTACCGCGCAAACTTGATACGCCGGCCGTGCGCGCCGCCACCGAACATCTCCAATCCGAGCTCAATAGCATCACCGCGCAAGCCGATGCGACATGCGGAGTAGCTGCATGATCCGCCCGCTTTACACGTTCTCCGGCATTCTTCTCGCCCCGTTCATCGGACTGTGGCTGCTGAAACGGGCGGCGCGCGGCAAAGAATCCCTTCCCCGTCTGCGCGAACGGTTCGGCCATGCCGGGGTGATGCGCCCGCCCGGCCGGGTGGTCTGGCTCCATGCGGCCAGCGTCGGCGAGGTGCAATCGGTCTTCACCCTGGTGCGCAGTCTGCTGTTGCGCCATGCCGATATCCATGTACTCATCACCACCGGCACGGTCACCTCCGCATCGCTCGTCGCACAGCAGGAATTGCCGCGCACGCTGCACCAGTTCGTGCCGGTCGACACCTATCCTGCCGCCCGGCGTTTCCTGCGCCATTGGCGGCCGGACCTGGTGCTCTGGGTGGAGTCGGAATTCTGGCCCCAGTTGCTTTGGCAGGTAAAAAAACGCGGTATTCCTGCACTGCTCATCAATGCGCGTATTTCCGAAAACACCGCCGCCAACTGGCACCGCTGGCCGCGCACCTTCCGCAAACTGGTGCAAGTGTTTCACGCCATCTTCGCCGGGTCGGAGCGCGACGCCGCCCGCTTGTCCGCCCTTGGTGCTCCGCAGGTGCAGGACGCCGGCAACCTGAAATACGATGCCGCCGCCCTCGCCGTCGATCACGATGCACTGACCGACATCAAGCGCATGATTGGTAACCGGCGCGTCTGGGTGGCGGCCAGCACCCACGCCAACGAGGAACAACGCATTGCTGAAATTCACCATAAGCTGGTGACCCAGTTTCACGACCTGCTCACCATCATCGTGCCGCGCCACGCCACGCGGGGCGACAGCCTGGCTACCGATCTGCGCAGCCAGGGCGCTATCCTTGCCCAACGCAGCAAAAACGAACCGATCACCGAGAAAACCGGCATCTACCTCGCCGACACGATGGGCGAACTTGGTCTGTTTTTCCGCCTCAGCGAACTGGTTTTTATCGGCGGCACGCTAATTGCCCATGGCGGCCACAACCCGCTCGAGGCGGCGCGGCTCGACTGCGCTATTATCACCGGGCCGCATATGCATAATTTCGCCACTATTCTGCAGCATTTCCAGCGCCACAAAGCCATACGCCTTGTGCGTGATCCGGCCGAGTTACAGGTGATGGTAGCCCTGCTTCTGCGCGATAAAAGCCAGCGTCAGGATCTCGCCCGCCGCGCGGTGGAGCTGGTGCGCGAGGCTCAGGGCGCCAGCGAGAAAATCCTCCAGGAAATCGACCATCAGCTTAGCCGCCGCGAGAGCGCCCATGCGCACGCCTGACTGGTGGCGCGGGCGCGGTGCGTTTAGCACCCTGTTGCAGCCCTTTGCCTGTATCTATGCCGCCGCCGCCGGGTGGGATCGTACCCATACCACGCCGCTGCGCGCACCCCTGCCCGTGATCGGTATCGGCAATGCCGTCGCGGGCGGTGCGGGCAAAACACCCACCACCCTCGCCCTTGCTCCCATGCTGGCCGCCCTTGGCTATACGCCGCATATCCTCACCCGCGGCTACGGCAGCCGCAACCCGACGCCGCTGCATGTTACCGCGCAGCACGACTGGCAACAGGTCGGCGACGAGGCATTGCTACTGGCCCGCGCAGCACCCACCTGGGTATGCCGCAACCGCTTGCTTGCCGCCCGCGCTGCGCATGCCGCCGGTGCCACCCTCGCGCTGGCCGACGACGCGTTGCAACACCACCGTCTGGCGCGCGATCTCACCCTACTGGTGGTCGATGGCAGCTACGGATTCGGCAATGGCCGCCTGCTTCCCGCCGGGCCGTTGCGCGAGCCGGTCGCCACCGCCCTGGACCGCAGCGACGCGGTAGTGCTGATCGGCGACAATCCCCACGCGCTCCATTTCGATCTGCCTACCTTTACCGCCCGCATCACGCCCGTCGGCAACAACGAGGACCTGCGCGACGCACGTCTGCTTGCCTTCGCCGGACTAGCGCGGCCGGAGAAATTCTATGCCAGCCTGCGCGCGCTCGGGGCCGAGCTCGTCGCCACCCGGGATTACCCCGATCATCACCCGTTCACCGAGCGCGAACTGCAAACCTTGTGCGACATGGCGGCAAAATACCATGCTATCCCGATCGCCACCGCCAAGGATGCGGTAAAGTTTCCCGCCGCTTTCCGTGACCGTATCCGTACATTGGACGTGGCCCTCACCTTCGACGATCCCGTCCGCGTACAAAACTGGTTGCAAAGCCGCCTGGGCGCACCCATATAAGCGGCTATGCACCCGCTCCTGCTTTTCAGTCTGGCGATTTTCACGCCTTTCATACTTGCGCTTACCCTGCTGGCGCCGGTCTATCTCGGCGTGCTTGGCGCCACCCTCGTAATTTACTGGCCCACCAGCGGCAGCCATCCACTGCTACCGCGCCTCGCCGATCCGTTCTACATCATCGATGTGTATGGCAAACTCTTTGCCTACTGGCAGCAGCAGGAGGCGCTCGATTTCGTGCATTACACCCTGCCGGTCATCGGCCTGCCGGTGGCAGGCCTGGTACTGGCGCTCTATCTCACCTACCGCCTCAGCGGCACGCTGATGAATATCTTCCGCCTCTCCAGCAGCTAGTCGTCGAACAGGCCGGGCTGCGGTGCCGCGGGCTTCGGTTTACGCGCGGCGCTTTTGGCCGGTTTGCCCCCCGCCCCACTGATCGCTTCGCGCTCGCCGTCATGAAATTGCAGGCGGAGCGGCATGCCGTCAGCCAGCGCCGCTGCCGAGGGAACCACCACCCCGTCCGCTGTTTTTACCAGTGTATAGCCCCGTTTGAGCACCGCCAATACGTTGAGTGATTCGAGCATCGCGCTTAACCGCTCCAGTCTGGCCTCGGCCCGCTCCGCCGGTAACAGGGCGAGCCGTGGCGACAGGCGCTGCGAAAGTGAGCCGAGTTGCTCCTCGCGCCGCGCCAGCCAGCGCGGCAAGGCGTCGCTCAAACGTTCGCTTACCCCATCGAGCGCCTGTGCCATGCCCGCTACCAGCTGCTGCGGACGCGGCAGGCCGCGCGCCAGTCCCTCTACCCGCTCCTGCTGATGCTGCAGCATCTGACGCAGGCTGACCTTCTGGCGCACGTTCAATGTTTCGATCAACGAGCGCAATTCGTCGCGCACCGGCACCACCATTTCCGCCGCCCCGGTCGGGGTGGGGGCTCGGCGGTCGGCGGCGTAATCGATCAGGGTGGTATCGGTTTCATGGCCGACGGCGGATATAATCGGAATGGCCGAAGCGGCGACCGCGCGCACCACCACCTCCTCGTTGAATGCCCAGAGATCTTCGATCGAGCCGCCCCCACGCGCCACGATAATCACATCCGGCCGCGGAATATTTTGCGTAGCGCCGAAGCCGCGCGAGTCGCGTGCGGCAGGGGTAGCCTCTGGGTTAACGATCGATGGTGAAGCCGGAGGGGCCTGGGCATCCTCTGGCGACACCGCCATTGAGGCGGAAAGGCTGCGTGCCGCGTGAACGCCATTTAAAGAGTTAAACCCCTCAATCGCCGCCGCCACCTGCTCGGCTGCGTTCTGGCCCTGCACCGCCACCGGCCACAGCAACACATGGCGTGGGAAGCGGTCGCCCAGCCGATGTAGAATATCGCGAATCACTGCCCCGGTCGGCGAGGTCACAATGCCGATCACTTCCGGCAGAAACGGCAAAGGCTGTTTGCGTTCGGGCGCAAATAATCCTTCCGCCGCCAGCTTCTTTTTGCGCTCCTCCAGCATCGCCATCAGCGCGCCCACCCCGGCGGGTTCCAGCGCGTCGATCACCAATTGGTATTTCGAACTGCCGGGATAGGTGGTGAGCTTTCCCGTGGCGATCACTTCCATCCCTGCCTCGGGCCGATGCGTCAGCTTGCTCATCGTGCCCTTCCAGCACACGGCGTCGAGCACGGCACGCTCGTCCTTCAGGCTTAGGTAGCAATGGCCCGAACCCGCATTCACGCTGGCTTTACTGATTTCGCCGCGCACACGCACATAGCCGAACGTTTCCTCGACCATGCGCTTTACCTGCCCGGCAATTTCGCTGACGGTATATTCGGTACTGTTATGTGTTGCGGCGACCATGCCTCCCTTGTACCGTCATCCTCGAAAAATTTTCAGTAGAAAATTTATCGGCCCCCCATCACAGGGGAATGACGGGTAGGAGTATGTATGAAAATATTAGTCATCGGTTCCGGCGGGCGTGAACACGCCATCGTCCGCGCCTTGAAAAAGAGCCCCAGCGCTCCGGAAGTCATCTGCGCCCCGGGCAATGCGGGCATCGCGCGCGAGTGCGACTGCGTCACCCTGGCCGATGCCGATGCCATCCTCGCCTATTGCCAAAGCAACGCCATCGACCTCGTCGTCATCGGCCCCGAACAGCCACTGGTCGACGGGCTGGCCGATACGTTGCGTGCGGCCGATATTCCGGTTTTTGGTCCCTCGGCTGCTGCCGCGCAGCTCGAAGCCAGCAAGGATTTTACCAAGAAACTCTGCGACAAATACCACATCCCCACCGCCCGCTATGCCACCTTCGACACGAAGGAAGACGCGCTGGTCTATCTCGGCCAGCAGGGTGCGCCCATCGTCGTCAAGGCTGATGGGCTGGCGGCCGGCAAAGGCGTCACCGTCGCGATAACGATGGAGGAGGCGCAAAAAGCGATCGAGGAATGTTTCGGCGGCGCCTTCGGTGCCGCGGGCGCACGCGTCGTGCTCGAGGAATATCTCGAAGGCGAGGAAGCCAGTTTCTTCGCGCTATGCGACGGCAAAACCGCCATCCCCTTCGCCAGCGCGCAGGACCATAAGCGCGCCTTCGACGGCGATACCGGCCCCAATACCGGCGGCATGGGCACCTACTCCCCCGCCCCCATCATGGCGGGCGACATGCACACGCAGCTCATGCGCAGCATGATCGAGCCGACCATTCGCGGCCTGGCCTCGGAAGGCATTCCCTATATCGGCGTGCTGTTCGCCGGCATCATGGTGACAAGTGACGGGCCGAAACTGATCGAATATAATGTGCGCTTCGGCGATCCCGAAACCCAGGCCATGCTGGCGCGCTTTCATGGCGATTTCGCCCAGCTGCTGCTGAGCTGCGCGCGCGGCCAGCTCGATCCGCGCCATTTACGCTTCGGCGAGGATGCCGCGATTTGCGTCGTCATGGCCGCCAACGGCTATCCGGGAAATTATGAAAAAGGCACGCCCATTCGTGGGCTTGAAGAAGCCGCCAAACATGCCGATATTCTGCATGCCGGTACCACCGAACATGACGGCGAAATCCGCGCCAATGGCGGCCGTGTCCTGAACATCGTCGCCACCGAAGGCACGCTGGGCAAAGCCCGCGACGCGGCTTACGGCGCCATCGGCCGGATCGACTGGCCGGAAGGCTTCTGCCGTTCCGATATCGGCTGGCGGGCACTGAAATAGTGCCTGGTGCTTAGTTATTAGGCGCACACGGTAAATTTTTTATCTTCTAGGCACGATGCACTAGCTAGGCACTCACGCGCTGTACCGCTGCATCAGGCGGAACTGGCTCACCGCGAACAGCATCGTCAGGGTGAACATACCGAATACTTTGAAGTTCACCCAGAATTCGGTGGGGAAGCTGCGCCAGATAAACTCGTTCAGCGCGGCGAGGAACATGAAGAAAAACCCCCAACGCGCGCTCAGTTTCAGCCAGCCTTCCTCGCGCAATTCCACCGCCATGCCGAGGATGGGCTTCAGCAGCCCGCGCTTGAACCCATATACCCCACCGAGCAGCACCGCCGCGAACATCAGGTTAATGATCGTCGGCTTGATCTTGATGAATTGTTCGTCATTCAGCCACAGCGTCAACCCACCGAAGAACGCCACCAGCACGCCGGTAATCAGCGGCGCGGGGGCCAGCTTGCGCTCCACCACATAAATCACCACCAGCGACACCGTCGTCGCGACAATCAGCGCCGCCGTGGCAAGCATCACATCGCCCAGCCGGTAGGCCAGGAAAAACACGCCGAGCGGTGCGAAATCGAGCAAAAGTTTCAGGGTAGGGGGAAGTGTTTTCGGCATGCGGGTCCTTATATATTGCTCTTTCTCCTAGCCGATTCATGACTCCCATGAAAGCCTATCTTGTTGCCCATTAACCATTCTTTCACCCTTTTCAGGCTATAACCGGCTCGAACACGGTCGAAAAACTTGCGGGCGCAAACAAAATCGCCTCCTGTGAGCTGTCGACTGACAGGGAGAGCACTATGGCATCGCCAAAAGAGAATCTGACCAAAGTCCTCATCGTCGAGGATGAAGTCGCCATCGTCACGCTGCTGCGTTACAACCTCGAGAAAGAGGGTTTCGCGGTTATCTCCACCGGCGACGGTGAGGAAGCCGTGCAGCTGGTGAAGGAACACCGCCCCGATATCATCGTGCTCGACTGGATGCTCCCCGGCATGACCGGCGTGGAAGTGTGTCAACATATCCGCTGGAACCAGGATCTCAAAAACACCCCGATCATCATGCTCTCCGCCCGTGGCGAAGAGGGCGACCGCATTCGCGGCCTCGATTCCGGCGCCGACGATTACATGGTCAAGCCCTTCAGCCCCAGCGAACTCATCTCGCGCATCAAGGCCGTGTTCCGCCGCATCCGCCCCAGCCTGTCCGAGAAAATGCTGGAGTTCAGCGGTATCATAATGGATCTCACCTCGCACAAAGTGACCCGCGATGGCAAAGAAGTGCATTTGTCGCCCACCGAGTTCGGGCTGCTGCGCTACCTGATGGAACATCCCGGCCGTGTCTTCTCGCGCGAGCAATTGCTCGATGCGGTATGGGGCCACGATATTTATGTCGAGCTGCGCACCGTCGACGTGCATATCCGCCGCCTGCGCAAAGCGCTGAATTACGATGGCAACCAGCCCGATCTGGTGCGCACTGTCCGTTCCGCCGGCTACGCGCTGGAGGAAAATCCGGAAGGCAAAAACTACGTCAACCCGGATCAGGTCGAAGCCGCGGCGGAGTAACTGCCACGTTGCTATCCATCACAAACGCGCTATAGTTTGTCGATGCGCGCCTCCTACAGCACACGGTCTATTTCTGGTTTCTCCCTTGTGGAACTCAGCATCGTACTGGTCATACTCGGGCTTCTCACCGGTGGCATTCTCGCCGGACGCTCCCTCATCCGCGCCAGTGAATTGCGCGCAGTGACTACCGAGCACAGCCGTTACCTCACCGCCACGCAGGCGTTCCGCGGCAAGTATTTTGGCTTGCCCGGCGATATCACGAATGCGACGCTGATTTGGGGTAAAAGCGCGATATACTGCAATAGCCATTCGGGCACAGCAGCCACGCCCGGCACCTGCAATGGAAACGGAGATGGGCAAATCAATCGAGGTGGAGCGCCCAATAGCAGTAGTGAAATGTTTCAATATTGGACGCAACTTGCTTTGGGGGGCTTGATCGAAGGTACCTATACCGGGGCTTCAAGCAGTGGCGGATCCATACATACAGTTATTGGCACCAATGTTCCGCCATCCAAACTGGCTGGGGGTGGATGGGGCTCAATCTATCGAGATGGAGTGGCCACCGCGGTTAGCGTCATGTGGGATGATGCGCTGGTAGAATATGGCAATACTCTCATGTTGGGGGCTGATCGCATCAATGGCAGCAATTACGACCCCGTGCTTCGTCCGGAAGAAGCATGGAATATCGACACCAAGCTCGATGATGGCAAACCCGGCCTGGGCAAAATGATCATCTTCGGCTGGAATAGCTGCAGCGACGCCAATGACTTCAGCGACCTCGACAGTGACTACGATCTCACCAACAGCGCGGTTGCCTGCACATTAGTCTTTGTCCGGCAGTTCTGACTTCACCAGAAGTTCCGCTTTACTCAGCGTGTAGTCGCTGTCCACCCACCGCTGTTCGATTTCTTTCAGCTTCGCGCCAAGGGCCGGGCCTTCCGTGTACCCTGCCTTCAGCAAATCCCGGGCGGTAACCGGAAATACCGGCACCTCCCAATGCTGCGCCAAAGCGAGTAGCGCCGCATCGCCACCACGCAGCAGCACCGCGCCCAGCACCCAATCGCGTGGCTGCTGGCGCAACCATTCCTTCACCTGCGCACTTTTTAAGCCCTCCACCTGAAAGGGGAAGGGTTGGGTGGGGGTGCTCCCTTTCGTATCATTCCTATCAACGACCGCCTTGGGCGCCTGCGTGTCACCCCCTCCTAACCTCCCCCTTTCAGGGGGAGGAAGTGCCGCCAGAATCGTGGATATAACGCCTTCGATATTCTCGAGCACATCATGATTCCAGAATCGAAGTATCCGGTAGCCCTTTGATTCCAGTACCCGGCTTCGCCGCGTATCGTGGGAGGTGGCGGTAGCGTGCTGGCCACCATCGAGTTCGATAATCAAACGATGCTTGGTGCAGATAAAATCGACGATAAATCCTTCCAACGGATGCTGACGACGAAAAAAATAACCCGTTTGCCGACGGGAAAGACAATGCCATAGTCGCTTTTCCGCTTCCGTCGCATCGCGACGCAAATTCCGTGCACGCGCCACCAAGACAGGGGAGTGCCGACGAAAATCGGTGGATTCCGTCCCCGCCAGGAAAAGCAATGCTGCGCGCTCAGCGCGGCTGAGTTTCCAGCGTTCCGCCACATAGTGCGCGGTGGATTCGCGCGCGTCCGGCGCCATCAGCGCCAGTAGCCGCACCCACGGGTTCGGCGTCATGCCTGCTTCCTGTTCCCGGGCGATGACTGCGTGAAGCGGTGTCAGCTGCCACGCCTGCTTCGTCACCGCATGGTCAAGTCCGCTTTCCGCCATGGCCTGGAGCGCCACCGCCGGATTCTTCGCCGTCAGCAGTTTTTTCATTTCCTGCGCGATGCGCTCGCCGGAAAGTTCCGCGATCATACCGCGTGCGTCGGCGCAAGCGGCGAGTGCTGCATCATCGCCGGTAAATCCAAGCTGCGCCATGAAGCGGAAATAACGCAGGATGCGTAATCCGTCCTCCGCGATGCGCGCCGCCGCATGGCCGATGAAGCACAGACGCCGGGCGTCGAGGTCGGCCCGCCCGCCATGGTAATCATACACCGCGCCATCGGCATCCATGGAAAGCGCGTTGATGGTAAAATCGCGCCGCGATGCATCCGCAGCGAAATCGTCGGTATATTCCACCACCGCATGCCGCCCGTCGGTTGCCACGTCGTGGCGCAGGGTGGTCACTTCCACCACCCGCTCGGGCAGCACCAGCGTTACCGTGCCATGCGCAATACCGGTCGGAATGGCTTTCCACGCTTCCACCTTGGCCAGCTCCATGGTGGCCTCCGGTGTAAGCGTCGAAGCCAGATCCACATCGCCACCCGCACGGCCTAGCAGGTGATCGCGCACCGCGCCACCCACCACACGCGCTTCACCGCCCACCGCGCGCGTTGCAGCAAACAGCCGTTGAAGTCCCGGCTCATCCAGCCATTCGGGTGCCTTACCCATGGGCGATTGCCTCCATTAATTGTTGCTGCACCTGTGCCCGCTTCGCCGGGTGGTGCAGCTGTAACCCGAACGCGTCCTTCACATAAAACACATCCACCGCCTTGGTGCCATAGGTGGCGATATGCGCCGTCATCACCTGCAGCTGACAGGCTTCCATCGCGCCGAGAATATCATACAGCAATCCCTGCCGGTCGCGGGCGTTGATTTCAATCGTCGTCGCCTGCGCACTCACCGTATTGTCGATAAACACCGCCGGTTCCACCGTGACTTTCCGCTGGCGCACGATACGGCGGCGCTTGGGCAATTCGCGGGCGAAATCTAGCTCGCCCGCGAGCGCCCGGCGCATCAGCGTGGCGAGCTGGTCGAGGCGCGACTTTTCATCAGCAAAACTTTCGCCCTGAAGGTTCTGGATACCGATTTGCGTAATCGCCACCCCATCGGGCCGGACCCGCATACGCGCCGACACGATACTCGCCCCCATCCACGCCATCACCCCCACCAGCAGGCGGAATAGATTGGGCCGGTAGCTCAGGCAGCAGGTGATTTCCGTCACGGCACGAAACGCGTCATGCCCCACATGCAACCCCACGCCCTCGCGGTTCGCTTCCCATGCCGCAATCGCCGCCTGCTCGTCGGCCGCACTTTCTTCCTCCCGGTGCGTCGTCTCCACGCCCATGGCAGCGGCGGCGCGGTAATACAGGTCACGCATCAGCGAGCCTTTCCAACCGTTCCAGATGCTCGGCCCCACCGCCTTGATATCGGCCACCGTCACCAGCAGCAGCAGCCGCAGCCGCTCGGGCGATTGCACCACACTCACAAAATCGGCAATGGTTTGCGGGTCTTCCAGGTCACGCTTGAACGCGGTTTCCGATAACAGCAAATGATGCTTCACCAGCCAGGCGGCGAGCTCACCCTGCGCGGCGCTCAACCCCATCCGGGCCGCCATCGCCTGGACGATCGCCTCGCCCTTGGCGGCATGCCCGCCGCCCATGCCTTTGGCGATATCATGGCACAGCATGCCCAGATACAGCGGCGCGCGGTCCGACACATCGCGCGCCAGCCGTGTTGCCAGTGGCAAATCGCGCGCCCATTGGCCACGCTCGATCGCTGCCAGATTGCCCACCGCCACCAGCGTATGTTCATCGACCGTGTAGGTGTGGTAGCCGTCATATTGCATCTGTCCGGTGATTCCGGCGAACTCGGGCAGGATCGCCGCCAGCACGCCGGTCTCGCTCATCCGCCGCAGCGTGTAATCCGGGTGGTGGGGCGACAGTAAAATCGCAAGCAGCAAGCGATTCGCCTCGCCATGCGCCGGCAAGGCCGCCGCGATTTTTGGCAAGGCCCGCCCCAGCACCAGATGCGCTCGCGGGTGAATATCCACTTGTAGCTCCTGCGCCTGCGCGAACAGTCCGATCACCTGCTGCGGTTGGCGCGCGACATCCGCCGTTGCCGCAAACCCGATACGCCCGTTTTGTAGCACCAGATAATCCGGTAGCTGGGCCGACAGGTCGCGGCCGAACGGCGTATGCGGCACACGCAGATTTTCCTCTTCCAGAATCGCGCAGAAAACCCGCGTCAGATTGCCCACATGGCGGGTAAACGAAAAATACCGCTGCATGAAATGCTCGGCTTTCGCCTGGGCGGTATCGCCGGGAAATTTCATCCGCGCAGCGATCTCGGTTTGCAGGTCGAAGGTTAACCGATCCTCCGCCCGTCCGCGAAGCAGGTGCATGTAAGCGCGCACCTGGGCGAAAAAATAATAGGCTTCCGTGTAATGCCGCCATTCATCTTCACGCAGCAAATCCTCGCGTACGACATCATGCGCCTGCTTGACGCGATAACAATAGCGCGCCAGCCAGGTGAGGGTCTGTAAATCGCGCAAGCCGCCTTTGCCCTCTTTCACGTTCGGCTCCAGCACGAAGCGCGAATCGCCCCATTTGGTATGGCGCTGGTCGCGCTCGTCGAGTTTGGCCTCGACAAATTGGCGCGGGGCCTGCCCCCATACCTGACGTTTCAACGCTTTCTTCAGCGCCACAAACTGCTTGCGCTCGCCGCTTACCAGCCGCGCATCCATCAGGCTGGCGCTGATCGTATGGTCCAGCCGCGCTGCACTCACCGTCTCGGCGATGCTGCGCACCGCGTGGCTTACCGGCACGCCGATATCCCATAAATGCTGCAGCAATTGCACCACTTGCTCAGCGTCCGCCGCATCGCCGCCTTCGGGCAGCAGCACCAGCACATCAACATCGGAATAAGGGAATAATTCGCGCCGCCCATAGCCGCCCACCGCCACCAATGTCAGCCCGGCGGGCGCCGCTTGCTGCAACAGCGCATCGGTCGCGGTGCTCAATGCCCGCCATAATCGGCGAATGCGTCCCTGCTCGCCATACGCCGTCAGCGCCTGCGCCCGCGCCGCCTGGTAGGCGGCCACGTCGGCTGCATCGGTGCACGACCCCGAACGCGACGGGGCGGAGGCAAATGGTTGTGGTGTCGCCATGCCCGTACTATATCCTCACCATCCATGACCTCCAGCTTTTTTCAGCGCCTCACCCGGCAACGCACCGAACAGCCCTACCTGATAGCGGTTGGGTTCATGCTGCTTTCCTGCTTCGGTTTTTCGCTGATGAATGTCGGCGTGCGCCTGCTGGCCGAGGACGGTATGCACCCCGGCCTCATCGTCGCCTTGCGTAACGGGCTCACCCTTTCCCTGCTGCTGCCTTTCGCGCTGCGCGCCCGCGCCAGCCTCATCCGCACACAGCGCCTGGCGCAGCATGCGGGCCGCGCCACCATCGGTGCCATTGGCATGATCACCTGGACCTATTGCCTCACCCTCATGCCGTTGGCGCATGCCACGGCGCTTAGCTTTACCGCCCCGTTATTTGCCACGCTGTTTGCGGTGGTTTTCCTCGGCGAAAGCGCTGGCCGTACCCGCTGGATTGCCCTGCTGATCGGCTTTGGCGGCACGTTGGTGATCCTGCATCCCAGTCCGCAGGATTTCAACTGGCACTCGCTGCTGGTCATGTTTGCTACCGCCGCCTGGGCTATCGCCGGGCTGATGGTGAAATCCCTCACCCGCACCGAACCGCCGATGCGCATCGTTTTCTACATGAACTTCTTTATGTTCCTGTGGGCCCTGCCGCTTGGGCTTTTCCACTGGCAATGGCCGACCACCGAGGGCTGGGGCATATTGCTGCTGATCGCTTTCTGTTCAATCCTGATGCATTTCTCCATGGCCAAGGCCTATGCCATGGCTCCGGTCGTCAGCCTCATGCCGTTCGATTTCACCCGGCTGATCTACACCGCCATACTCGCGTGGCTGGTCTTTCAGGAAGGCAGCGCCTTCACCACCTGGATCGGCGGCGCGATCATTCTCGGCTCGGCCATGCTCTCAACTCGCGCCTCGCGGCGTGACGCGAAAGCCGCACTCGCCTCACCCGAGTAAGCCGGGCCGTAGCCACACGGCCAGCATGCTTGCCGCGGCGCGCGCAACCGGGCATAGTAAACCCTCGCATGAACAGTACCCCACCATCCGCGCCGCAAACGCTCCTGGCTTCCGCCCTACTCTCGATGAAACGGGCGATGGGTTTTGCCCTGTTATTCTCGTTTGCCATCAACATGCTGTCGCTGCTGATGCCGATCTATTCCCTGCAAGTGTTCGACCGTGTCTTTGCCACCCGCTCGGTCGATACGCTGATTGCGCTGACCGCCGTGGTACTGGTCGGTTACATGTTCTACGGGCTGCTGTTTGCCGTCCGCGCCGCCGTCATCGCCCGCGTGGTGGAGTGGATGGAACGCACCGTCGCGCCCAAATTGCTGCGCCTGTCCATCATCTTCGCGGCTGAAACCGGGCAGGCCCTCGCCGGGCAGCACCAGCGCGATTTACTGACGGTGAAAAATTTTATCTCCGGCGCTGCGCCGACGCTGATGGATGTTCCATGGTCACTGATCTTTCTGCTGGTCATCTACATGATCAACCCGCTGCTCGGGTTCCTCGGCGTGCTGGGCATTATCATCCTGGCGACCTCCGCCCTCATCAACGAATATGCCACCCGCAAGGCGCTGTTGCGCGCCAGCGAAAAAAACGTTGAATCCGCCCTGGTGGCCGACGCGCTGGGCCGCCATAGCGAAGCCATTCAGGCCATGGGGATGGGTACTGATATTGTCGATCGCTGGCAGGAGGATGCGGCGCGCGGCCTCGCCCTGCAGGATATCGCCCAGCAACGCAGCGCCATCGTCACCGGCATCAGCCGCTCGTTGCGCATGCTGTTGCAAATGGCCGTGGTCGGCATCGGCGCTTACCTCGCCTTGCAAAACGAACTCACTGCAGGGGGGCTGGTCGCCTCCTCCATTCTTGTCGCCCGCGCCATGGCGCCGTTTGAGGGCACCATCCAGCTATGGCGGCAATTTACCGGCGCGCGCGACGCGTATCACCGGCTGCACCTGCTCGCCACCCATGTCGGCCACGCCCAGGGCGATACTGCCCTGCCCCCGCCAGCCGGCCAATTGCTGGTCGAGAATCTCTACGTCGCCATCGGCAAGGCAGCCCCCATTCTGCGCGGCGTGACGCTGCAGCTCAACCCGGGCGAAAGCTTAGGGGTCATCGGCCCATCGGCGGCGGGTAAATCCACCCTCGCCAAAGCCCTGGTCGGGCTTTACAACCCGCAGCACGGCACCGTTCGGCTCGACGGCGCCGATATGTATAGCTGGTCGCGCGAGGATGCCGGGCCGCATATCGGTTACCTGCCGCAGCAGGTGGAGTTATTCGCCGGCACCATTAAGCAGAATATCGGTCGCATGCGCCCCGATATCCGCGATGAAGACGTCATCGCCGCGGCGCAACGCGCCGGCGTGCACCAGATGGTACTGCAACTGCCCAAGGGCTACGATACCGAATACAAACCCGGCAACACCGTTCTCTCGCCCGGCCAGCGGCAGCGGATTGGCCTGGCCCGCGCGCTTTTCGGCAACCCACGCTTCATCGTGCTCGACGAGCCCAACAGCAACCTCGACGGCGATGGCGAGCGCGCCCTCATGATGGCCCTGCAATACATGAAAGAGGCCCACATCACGACCGTTGTCGTTGCCCACCGGCCAAGCATTCTCGGCACGGTCGATAAAGTGCTGATGCTGCGTGGCGGCATGGTGGAAATCCTCGGCACGCGCGACGATGTCTTGCAACGCTACTCCGCCTCTGGCGTCCGCCGCCTGCAGGATGCGCAAGGAGACCAGGCATGAAGCGCCAGCCGCATCGCCCCAATCGTCAGTTACCTGCCTTACCGCCCGGTGCGCGTACGCAGCAACCGCGCCAACAAGGCCGCCGCACGATCCATTGGCTGCGCCGCGCTATCCACTATATCGACCGGCTGGCCACCCATATCATTCCGTACGACCCCACCAACGACGGCGCGCCCGAGCAACGCGCCCGCCCGACCATCCTGATCGGCCTATTCCTGATGTTCCTTTTGTTCGGCGTCATCGGACTGTGGGGGGCGGTGGTGCCGCTGGCCGCTGGCGCCATTGCGCCCGGCCGCGTGGTGATCGACACCAACAGTAAGGAAATTCAGCATCTGGAAGGCGGCATCGTCAAGGATATCCTCGTGCGCGAAGGCCAGCAGGTCGAGGAGGGGCAGGTATTGCTGCGGCTCGACAGCACTTCGGCCGAAGCGCGCAGCGAAATGATCCGCGGGCAGTATGTCACCGCCAAAGCCACCGAAGCACGGCTGATGGCCGAGCGCGACCGCAAAGACACCCTCGTGTTACCCGAGGAGTTGACAAGCCTCGCGCCGACCGACACGAAAATCCGCGAGATTCTGGATACGCAGCAACGGCTGTTCGATACACGCCGCGAAGCCCTCACCGGCCAGATCGATGTGCTGAACCAAAAAATCGCGCAGAGCGCTCAGGAAATCCGCGGTTACCAGGAACAGATCAATGCCGCCAATTCGCAGATCAGCCTGCTCGGCGAAGAAATCAGCGTCGTGCAGGGGTTGCTAGCCAAGGGCAACGCCCTGCGGCCGCGCCTGCTCGCCCTGCAGCGCAGCCAGGCCGAACTGCTTGGCCAGCGCGGGCAGGCACAGGCCATGATCAGCCGTGCCAACCAAACCATCAACGAGGCGAAAATCACCATCCTCAACGCCCGCACCGAATATCTCAATAACGCCATCGCCGAATTGAAAAACGTGCAGACCCAGCTCTCCGACCTTACCGAGCAGGCCCGCGCCGCGGGCGATGTCGCCCGCCGGATCGAAATCACCTCGCCGCTCAAAGGCATCGTGACCGCCTTGTCCGTCCATACGATCGGCGGCGTGGTGCAGCCCGGCGCCACACTGATGACACTGGTGCCCGTCGGCGCCACGCTGATTGTCGAAGCGCAGGTCAACCCGATCGACATCGACGTGGTGCAAACCGGGTTGAAAGCCCGTGTGCGGCTTACCGCGTTCCACACACGCACCGTGCCACCGGTGGAGGGAACCGTCATCAACGTCTCGGCCGACCGCTTCGATAACGAGCGCACCGGCGAAGCATTCTACCTGGCGCGCATTGAAATCCCGCCCGAGGAAATGGAAAAAATTGGCGACCTACAACTCACGCCCGGCATGCCCGCCGAAGCGCTCATCGTCACCGGCTCGCGCACGATGCTATCCTACTTGATTCGCCCCATCCGCGAAAGCTTCGGCCACGCCTTCCACGAGCAATAGCCGCGCGCGTCTGAATCCTGAAAACTCAGCGATCCGCCTGCCACAATGCGGCAGGCACCAGCGGCTGTGCTCGCTGAATTTCCTGCATCACCGGCGGCGGCAGCTGACCGCGCGCCACTTCCTCGACCAGCCGCACCTGCAACGGCAATAGTCGCTCCAGCGCATAACGTTCGGTAATCGTCTGCCGCGCCGCAGCACGCATGGCCGCGTTGTCGTCTGACGCATCGAGCAACTGCCCGAGCTTGGCGGCCACATCGTCGGGCGCGAAGAAATCCGCCATTAGCCCGTTGATCCCATCCTGCACCACTTCACGCACCGGCACCGTGTTGCTGGCCACCAGCGCCACGCCGCAGGCCATCGCTTCCATCATCCCCCAGGAAAGTACGAACGGATAGGTGAGGTACAGATGCGCCTTCGACACCTGAAACACTTTCAATAATTCCGCATAGGGCAGGCTGCCGGTGAAATGGATGCGATCGTCCGGCAGGTTTACTTCCTTCATCAGCAGGTCGCGGTAGGTGCTGCCTTGCGGCGCGCGCTTGCCGTAGCTCACCGAATCGGCGCCCACGGCGATAATATGCAGGTTCGGCCGCTCGGCCAGCAACCGCTCCGCCACCTTCATAAACGTCGGAAAGCCGCGATACGGCTCGAAATTCCGTGCGATATAGGTCACCACCTCATCGCCCTTTTTGAACTGCTTGCCGTTTGGCAAGGTCAGCAGCGCCGACGCATCGGGTTGGCACGCCCGAGTATCAATCCCGTCATGCAGCATGGCAAGCTTGCCCTGAAATTCCGGCGGGTGCAGGCTCCATTGCCAGCTGGTCGGGCTGATACCCCAATCCATCTGTTCCAGGTTCAGCAGGTTTACTGCATTCTTCACCCGTACACGTGGCGCGTCGTCCTCCGTTGCGGGGTCGGCGGGGTCGAACGCCACATCCGCACCGGTCGCGCGGTAATAAAATTCGCAGAACGAAAGCACCCGCGCCTTCGGGAACAGATCTTTCACAAACAGCATATCGCCCCAGCCCGGGTGACCGACAATCACCTGCGGGGTAAAGTTCTCACGGCGCGACAAATCATACAGCACGCGCCATACCTGCTGACCCTGACGGATCGCCGCTTCCATCGGCACCAGATAGCGGTGCGGTTTGGCATCGGCGGGGGTTTTGGGCATGGCGTAGGTTACCCGTACTACACCCGGTATTTCGGCCGTTTTATGTTTGGTCAGGAAATAAATGCGGTGCGCGCCCGTCTCCCCCAGTGCGCGTGCCAGATGCTTGTACTGGCCCGGCATGTTGGGATGCACGAAAAGAATATCCATGGCGGCTAAACCGCCGTCGCGCCAAGAGCCGCCTTACCCGCTTCGGCTGCTTCCACCTCGGCCAGCTTGCGATTACGGTGCGCATTGAACAAGGTGCCCGCCACAATAATCGACGCGCCGAGCAGCGTCCAGATATCGACCACCTTGCCATACACCGCATAGGAAAGCGCCGTGGCGAAAATCAGCTGCGCGAAATTCAGCGGGATCAGTACCATATACGGCACCTTGGAGATCGCCTTGGCGACGAAAATCTGCTGCAGATAGGCAATCACCCCAATGACCGCTAGCCAGAACCAGCCTTCAGCGCTCGGCCATTGCCAGTGGTAAATGCCCGCCGGCAGCGCCAGCAGCGTGGTCAACGACAGCATATAAAACGCAATATGGTGCGACGATTCGGTGCGCGTCAGCAGCTTGATCACGATGCCGCATGAGGAAAATCCCAGCGCCGCACCCAGCACATACAATACCCCCGGGCTCAGCGGAATCATCCCCGGGCGGGTAATCACCAGCACGCCGACAAACCCTACCGCCAGCGCCATCCAGGTATGCCAGTGGCTCCGCTCCTTCAGCACCATAATAGCAATCACCGTCGCCAGCAGCGGCGTGATGAAATTCAGCGCCGTATGCATGGGCAGGGTGAACAGGTCGCCCAGATAGGCCAGCGAGAAAAACGACAGGGTGAACGAGCCATATTCCAGCAGTGCCCGTAGCCCATACGCTTTGAAGCGAGTGGTCTTGAGGCCGCGCAACCCTTGCTTAATCGCCCACGGCATCATGCATAGCGTGGCAATGGCGCAATAGCTCAGCATGATCTGGAAGGCGCTGTAGCCAAACCCGTAACCGGGAATACTGATATAGGGGACGATGGAGAAAATAATCGCATTGCCGAGCAGCACTGCCATAAATAGCAAAATCGCCGATGTGGTTTCCTGTTTGCTGCTGGTGCTCATGGCCGCCCCTTATGCCCGGATTCTTGAAGCTTCTGGCTTGCCATGTTGCAGCCCTTCCCGCAATCACGAAATCGCGCCTGCGCTTAAAAGCTGAATTGTTCCTTGGTAATACGCTCTTCCAGGTTGTGCTCGGGGTCGAACATCAGGCACAGCGAGATATTGCGGTCTTCAAAGACCGACACACTCACTACATCGCGCACTTCGGTAAAATCCGCCACCGCTGAGACCGGGCGTTTTTCCGGCTCCAAAATTTCAAAGGTGATGGAGGATTGATGGTTGAGTAATGCCCCGCGCCAGCGGCGGGGGCGAAACGGCGCAATAGGCGTCAGCGCCAGCAATTTACCGTTAAGCGGCACAATCGGCCCTCCGGCGGAGAAATTATACGCCGTCGAGCCCGCCGGGGTCGAGACCAATATGCCGTCGGCCGACAGTTCCTGCACCCGCACCACATGGTCGATCGTGACGCGAATTTTCGCCGCCTGGCGACTTTCACGGAACAACGAAACTTCGTTGATCGCCAGTTCCTGGCGCTCTTTACCGTCCATCGTGCGCGCATACATAATCAGCGGATGGAGCACGGCGCGGCGCGCCTCCTGCATGCGTTCGATCAACAGGTCGGGGTTATAGCTATTGAGCAAAAACCCGACCGAGCCGCAATTCATGCCGTAGACCGGGATCTGCCGGTGCATATATTTATGCAGCACCTGCAGCATAAAACCATCGCCGCCGAGCACCACCATGGCATCGGGTTTGCTGCGCTTGCCGGTGATATTGAGGAAATCATATTTCGCCGATAGCTCTTTCAGCGCGGCCTGCGCTTTGGGCGAGTTGTCGGCCATAATGGCGATACGTTCGAGCTTGGTGGTCATGGGGTAAGCTTAGCGTGCCCGTACCGCCGCGCAAGCGAGGAACGTACCAGCCCTTCCCGCTATCCTGTTTTGGTCAATGCCGCGCGATATGCTGGCGAATCAGCGCAATAAAATACGGCAAATACTCGACCTGCTGCTCGTTGCCGGTCGCGAGCAGCCGCTCCACCAGCCGGTTCGCATAGAGTAGCGAGCCCGGCACCGCATCGCCTTCGTCGAGCACTTGCACGGCGCGCAAAATCACCCGCACGGCCGGGTACATGCTCATCGGCAGCCCGCTGCGCTCATAAATACCCTTAAACCCCAGCTCGCCCTTATCGGCCACCAGCCGCTTGGCATTCACCAGCGAAATATCCGCCAGCCGGGCCAGCGCCGCCGTGAAAAAGGCCAACTGTCCACGGCACAGAGCCGTCATAATCAGCGATGGGCTGAGCCGGTTTTCCATCGCCATCTGCGCCACCAGCGCCTGCAATTCGGCATCGGTAGTGGTGCGGTTAAGCAGCTTCAGCAGCACATCCTCGCGTGCCGCACCGGTTTCTTTCAGCTGTTCGTCGCTGAGCTGGTATTTCTCTTTCAGCTGGCGCGCCACGGCGGTGCTCGCCTCGCTCACCATACGCTCCACCACTTTCAACGGCAGCTGGTGGCGCTCCACCATCGCTTCCATCACGGCGGGCTCGCCGCGGAAATCATCGATAATCTTGTCGAATGCCTTGGTGCCGATACTCGCCGACGCGTTCGCCAGCAGGCTACTGACCACTTGGGGATACTGCGTTTCGACCAGCGCATCGCTCACCCGTTCGGAAACGCCCGCGCGCTGGCTGATGGTCATCAGTTTCGATAAATCCCTGCTCGCCTCGACAATACTGACCAGATCCGCATCGCTGAACACGGGCGATTCTGCCAGCAGCGGCAGCGCCACCGCATCGACATCCTGCGCCATATGCAGCACGATATCGCGCGGGACATCCGGATTTTCTTTGATACGCTGCGAAAGCAGCTCGCGCACGCGGATGGCCGCATCCTTC
>DITH01000074.1 GCA_002422745.1 Alphaproteobacteria bacterium UBA6189 | reverse complement strand
CACCGGCGATAGCTTGGCCAGCCTGCGCCACAGCCCGCAAATCGAGGGATTCGTGAAGCGCGGCATTGAGGTGCTGTTACTGACCGACCATGTCGACGATTTCTGGACGAATGTAACCTTGAAATGGGGCGATCTGCCCTTCCGCTCGGTGATCAAGGCCGGGGCGGATCTGGAGAAATTCCCACTGGCAGGTGAGGACGAACCACCGAAAAAAACGGCGGATGATGCCGATATCGGCCGCCTGATTGCCGCAATGAAATTGCTCTATGGCGAACAGGTGCGCGACGTGCGTACTACCCACAAACTGGCCGAAACGCCGATCTGCCTTGGCGCCGGTGAGGGCGATATGGATCTGCGTATGGAGCGGTTTTTGCTCGAGCATAAACAGCTGCCCAAAGCCGCCGCGAAAATCGTCGAGATTAATCCGGCGCATCCGGTCATTACCACGCTTGCGCAGCGGATTGCGGCCAACGGCAGCAGCGAGGAAACTGACGATGCCCTGCTGTTATTGCTCGATCAGGCCTTGATTGCCGAAGGCGAACCCGTACCGGATGCCGGCGCCTTTGCCAAGCGATTGGCGCGCGCCATGCAAAAAGGTCTGGGGGCTTAATGCTCCCAACCCTTTGGGCGGATCGTAAAAAGCCAGCTTACGCCGGCATATCGGGGTAGAGGTCTTCCTCCAGCGTGGCGATCATGTCGCGCAGCTGCAGCTTGCGCTTTTTGAGGCGGGCCACCTGTAATTCGCATTCGGCGCCGCCGTTTTGCGTTAAGACTTTAATTTCGGTGTCGAGTTGGCGATGCTGCTCTTTCAATTCGTCGAGCTGCTTTAATACCACGATATCGTCATTCATAGCTGCTTGCCATTGCGTGTACATTTGCCGAGCCTTTTATTATGAAAGTGTTTACACTTTTTTAACATTCGGGCCGTAATCTAGCACGTTTTTGGTCACTTTCCAACCAGATTATACGTTTTCTGCGCGGCTTCCTGCCGCCACGGCAAACCCTTGCAGAAATTGGCTTGCGTCCTGCCGCTGCTTGCCCGCGCGTTGCAGATGGGTGAGGCGCAACGCCTGACCGTCGCCCGCGTTTACCAGCAGTTGGTCATCCAGCAAAGTGCCCGGGGGCTTGCCCGCATCGCCGGGTGCCACTTGCGCCATAAACAGCTTTACCAGTTCACCGTTGAGCTTCGTCACTGCGCCCGGCACGGGCGAGAGGCCAAGAATCTGCTGTAAAATGTCGCGGGCGGGCTGATCCCAGCGGATGGGCTGGTCGGCTTTGGTAATTTTCTTGGCATAGGTCACACCGCTGGCCGCTTGCGTTTGCGCTTCCACAGGGCCGATGGCCAGACGATCCAACACATCGACCAGCATCGTTGCGCCCAGTGTTGCCATCGCGTCGTGCAACGCGCCGGTGGTGGTGCCCTCGGCCACCGGGTAGGCGGTACGCGCCAGCACCGGGCCGGTATCGAGCCCCATATCCATCTGCATGATGCAGCAGGCGCTCACCGTATCGCCTGCCATAATAGTGCGGTGAAGCGGCGCCGCACCGCGCCAGCGCGGCAGGTCCGAGGGGTGAATGTTCAGGCAGCCAAGCGGAGGTGTGGCCAGAATTTCGGGCGGTAACAGCAAGCCGTACGCGGCGACCGCTGCCACGTCGGCGCGGTAATCGGCGAATCGTTGCAGCTCGTGCGGCTCCAGCAGTCGTGTCGGGAAATGGACAGGGATGCCGTGCTGTTCGGCCAACTGTTGCACGGGCGAGGGTGTGAGCTTAAGCCCGCGGCCCGCCGGACGCGGCGGCTGGGTATAGACGGCGACGACCTCGTGCCTGGGCGCGTCGATCAACGCCTGCAAGGCCGGCACGGCAAAACTCGGAGTTCCCATGAAAATCACGCGCATGTTACGGCTCCCGGCGTGGGGTGGCGACACAGCGCTGGCGAATCTCGATCAGCCGCGCATCGCGCTCGATCGACCCATCGGCCGACAGGCGTAAGAATTCATCGTGGGGCATCGCCACCATCAGGTTGGTAATGACACAGCTGCACGCCCCGGCAAGCTCGAGATGAAAACCCATGCAGGATTTCATAAAAATCGGCAATGTGTCTTTCGGCCATAATTTGTCGGCGGCAGAAGCGGGCGGCACCGGCGTGGCAGGGGCGCTGGCGGTGGGGGCGGGCTGTGCCGTTGCCGGGCCTTGTGGCCCCGATGGTGCGGCAGGCGCACCCGGCACCGGGTTTTCATTGCCGGCAGAATTCTCGCCCACTTTGGTCACCGCCCATTCGGGAAAATCCGGCGCGAACGTCTGGTTGGGCGCGGGCGCTGCGGGGGCAGGCGGTGTGGCCGCGCCCGCAGATGCGCTGTCGCCCACCACGAGCAGTGGGGCGTTGCTGTAGCCGGCTGCCATCGCACTGATGGGCGTAGCAAGGAGGATCAGGAGTGAGAAGATACGCATGGCAATCTGGTAGCATTCGGTCGCGCGCCTTGCCAGCAGAAATCGGCGAAGTGGATGGTTACGGCGCAACCGGCGCGGGCTGTTCGCTGAACATGCCGAGTTTTTTTGCCTTGGTAAGTTTTTTCAGAATCATCTCACGCTTGAGTTTGCTGATATGATCGACAAACACGATGCCGTTAACGTGGTCGATCTCGTGTTGCAGGCAGGTGGCGAGAATATCGGTGGCGTGGACCGTCTGCTCCTTGCCGTCGAGGTCGAGATATTTCACGGTCACCCCCGCCGGGCGTTCCACCTCGGAGAACTGATCGGGGAAGGATAAGCAGCCTTCGAGATAGACCGACGCATCGCCGTCGTCGCTGATGATCTCGGGGTTGATATAGACCTGCGGGTCGGTGCCGCCGTCGCGCCGCGCCACATCGACGACAATCACGCGCTGATGCACCCCCACCTGCACGGCGGCCAGGCCGATGCCGGGGGCGNNCCTGCACGGCGGCCAGGCCGATGCCCTCATTGGCGTACATGGTATCGAGCATATCGGCGGCGAGTTTGCGCACGGCATCGTCCACGACCTCAACCTTTTTAGAGGGGATGTTCAGGCGCGGATCGGGCGCGATGATTAACGGTAAAATAGCCATAATTCTTTCTCGCTGTCATTCCCGGGAACGAGGGAACGTGCCTTCATTATCCTGGAGGACTCTGCTGTGCGCAGGGATGACAATAATATAAGAGGAAATCAACAAAAATTCAAGCTAACTACGGCTCAGTGCGGCATTGAGGCGGGTGATGGCCTCGCTTTTGCCCAAAATTGCCATGGCTTCGGGGATATCCGGCCCGCTCATACTGCCTACCAGCGCGGCGCGCATGGGCGGCATCAATTCGCCGAGTTTTTTGTCCTGTGCCGTGGCCACATCGTGAATGGTTTGTTTAATACTGGCCGCGTCCCATGCCTCTAATGCATCGAGGGCAGGCACGACCAATCGCAAATTCTCTTTACCCTTGGCCAGGGTCGCC
>DITH01000067.1 GCA_002422745.1 Alphaproteobacteria bacterium UBA6189 | reverse complement strand
TCAATTTCATGGCCAAGTACGGCCGCGGGCTCATCTGCCTGGCGCTCGATTCGCCGCAGGTGCAACGCCTTGGCCTGCCGCCGATGGCGCGTCATAATGCCACACGGCACCAAACCGCCTTTACCGTGTCGATCGAAGCGCGCGAAGGCATTACCACCGGCATTTCCGCCGCCGACCGCGCGAAAACCATCGCCGCGGCCAGCAATCCGCAGGCGCGCGAAACCGACATCGCCAGCCCCGGCCATGTGTTCCCGCTCGAAGCGCGCGATGGCGGCGTGTTGGTACGTGCCGGCCATACGGAGGCGGCGGTCGACCTGGCACGGCTGGCCGGGCTAAGCCCCGCCGGGGTGATTTGTGAAATCATGAGCGAGGACGGCACCATGGCGCGCCTGCCCGAGCTGCTGGAATTTGCCGCGCAGCATGGGCTAAAAGTTGGCAGCATTGCCGATCTCATCGCCTATCGCCGCCGTTCGGAAAAGCTGGTGCACCGCATCGCCGAAAGTGACATCACCACCGCCGATTCCGGCCGCTGGCACGCCATCGCCTATGCGCAAACGCCCAGCTACGCCGAGCATCTGGCGCTGGTGAAGGGCGATCTGGACGCGCGCTCGCTGGTACGCATGCATGCGTTCGATTTGCTGCACGATGTGGTGGGCGATCTGTCGCAACAGCGCGATGGGCTGCTGGCCGCCTCGATGCGCATGATCGACACGCACGGCTCAGGCGTGCTGGTGTTGATTCGTGAGCCGCAGCCACAGGCGCTTTCCAACGGGTTGCGCGAACGCGCCGGCGAAGCGCAAGCACCGCACCAACTGCGCGATTACGGCATTGGCGCGCAAATTCTGCTCGATCTGGGCGTCAAGGAAATGACCCTGATTACCAATGCACCGAAAATGATTGTGGGTCTGGAGGGATATGGGCTACATATCGCCGGCCACGTGCCCATCAGGAAATAACATGAAACCACTTCTGCTTATCGTCGCCCCTTATTATCAGGAAATCAGTGAAATGTTGGTCTCCGGCGCCACCACGGCGATTTACGAAGCGGGGTACGAGGCTGAAATGCTGACAGTGCCCGGCGCGTTCGAAATCCCCGGCGCCATTGCCATCGCCCATGAAAGCCAGCGCTATTCGGGGTATGTGGCGCTCGGTTGCGTCATTCGCGGCGAAACCACCCATTACGATTATGTCTGCGGTGAATCGGCCCGCGGCATTCAGGAACTCACCACCCGCGAGAAGCTGGCGATCGGCTACGGCATTCTGACCTGTGAGAATCTCAAGCAGGCAAAGCTGCGCGCCGATGTGGCGCAAGGCAATAAAGGCGCCGAAGCCGCCCGCGCGGCGCTACGCATGATCGAGATCCGCCAGGTCTTCGGGCTGGAGCACGTCTAATGGCCGATGCAACCCGCACCTCCCTGTTACGCAAACGTTCGTCGCGTCTGGCCGCCGCCCAGGCACTCTACGCCCATGCGCTGAAGCAGGACCGCACGCCGCCGCCTAAGCTGATCAAGCAGGTGGTGCAAAGCTGGGCCGACAGCAAAACGTTCCAGGCTGCCGATCTGCCCTACGACGTGCAGCCCGAACAGGCTTTGCTTAGCCGTATTGTGCTGAGTGCGGTGGAACATAGTGCGCCCATCGAAACCGCGATTGAATCGACCATTCTGCCGCACTGGAAAAAATCCCGCATGAGCCTGCCGCTGCTTTCCACGCTACGCGCCGCAGCGGGCGAGCATCTCGCCTTTCCGCAAAAGAAGCGCGGCATGCTGATCGAGGAATATACCGAAATCGCCGCCCAGCTGGTGGCCGATGAAGAAGTGCCCTACGCGCACAAAGCGCTGAACCTGTTGCTCGATGCGTTAGCGGTGCCGCCTGCCGCCAGCGCCGAGGCGCATGGCTGAACAGGCACGCATCGCCCAGTTATTTGCGCCGCTCAGCGTCGGCGTTTCGGGTAGCTTTTCCCTCACCGACGATGCCGCCGTGCTCGATGTGCCGCCCGGCAAACAGCTGGTTATCACGACCGACAGCGTGATCGAGGGTATTCACGTGATGAACACCGCCTCGCCCGAGCAATTCGCCCAGAAACTGGTGCGGCGCAATCTTTCTGACCTCGCCGCCATGGGGGCGACGCCCTGGCGCTATTTCCTCAACCTGCATAGTTCCGGTTTTGTCCGCAAGGAATGGGTGGCGGTCTTCGCCCGTACACTCGCCGAGGAGCAAGCCTTGTTCGACATGGCGCTGGCCGGCGGCGACAGCAGCTCGGGTGGTGACCGCGTGCATACGACCATGACCTGTTTGGGGCTACTCGAAGGACCGCCATTGCTGCGCAGTACCGCCCGCGTCGGTGATGCAGTTTTTGTGAGCGGCACGATCGGCGATGCGGCGCTTGGCTTGCGCATTCTGCAACATCAGCTGCATGCTCCCGCCGTCGAAGCCCATTTGCTGATGCGTTATCACCGGCCCGAACCGCGGCTGGCACTGGGCCAGCAGCTTATCGGGCTAGCGACCAGCTGTATCGATATTTCCGACGGGCTGTTGGGCGATGCCCAGCATATCGCGCAGGCAAGCGGTGTTGGCCTGGCGCTTGAAACTACCGCCATTCCCTTATCGGATGCGGCTCGTCAGGTCGTGACCGATCAGCCCGATCTGTTTTTGACGCTACTTGGCGGCGGCGACGATTACGAGCTG
>DITH01000063.1:515-2526 GCA_002422745.1 Alphaproteobacteria bacterium UBA6189 | reverse complement strand
AGATAGTGGAGAGTATGCTGTTAACCCCCTATCTGATGGGAGATCGTATTGGCTTGCATCCATTGGTCGTGATTTTTGCCCTGATGGCAGGCGGCCAGTTATTCGGCTTTACCGGTGTACTGCTGGCACTGCCGGTTTCCGCAGCCATTGCCGTGGGTTTCAGGCATGCAAGGCAACATTATATTTCCAGCAATCTTTACAATGGTTAATTTGGTTTGAAACAGTTACTTTTAGACATTCAGCCGCTAGCACCCGCTACGCTTGATAACTTTATCGCGGGCAGCAATGAAGAAGCTTTGCATAGCCTGAAAATGGCTATAGACGGTGTAAATGAAGCCCGATTCATCTATCTGTGGGGCGCACCCGGCAGCGGCAAAAGCCACTTGCTACAAGCCTGTCGTGACTTGGCACTTGAACGAGATCTGCCGCTGAGTGTGGTAGATGAGGTACATACACTGGATGAAGAAGCGCAAATCGAGTTATTCAACTACTTCAATCAGCTACGCGCATCTGGCGGCATTTTGATTACCAGCGGTAATGCAGCGCCGACACAAATGGGGCTGCGAGATGATCTAGCCACCCGCCTGGCTTGGGGGCTGGTCTACCAGCTACACCCGCTCTCAGATGAAGAAAAAGCAAAGGCGCTGAAAACGCACGCAAAAGAGCGCGGCATGAAACTGCCGGATGAAGTGGTTGATTACTGCCTGCGTTATTTACGCCGCGACCTACCTACCTTAATGGCAGTGCTTAACGCATTGGATAAATGGTCGCTTACCGAAAAAAAACCGGTAACGGTACCGATGCTGAAAAAATTGCTGCAACAGGAACTGGAGATTTAATCCCGGCAACAACCAGCTACTGTAAAATTACAACATTGCTATAAATACTATTGATAGATAAACACTATCCAGGAAATCAAATATGCTACGTATCACTGAAATCAAACTGCCGGTTGAAAATGCGCAGTCACTCACCCATCAAGCCGATGAAATCAAGGCCGCGCTTCTAAAGAGACTTGAAATTCCCGAAAGTGACCTGATTCACTTCGATATTTTTAAACGCGGCGTAGATGCGCGCAAATCACACGCGATTCTTTACGTGTATAGCCTGGACGTAACCGTCAAAAACGAGGCCAAAATTCTGGCCAAATTCCGTAAAGATGCGCACATTAAACCGGCACCTGATACCGAATACAAATATGTCGCCCAAAATACATCGTCAGACAAACCACGCCCGGTTGTGGTCGGTTTTGGTCCGGCCGGTATATTTGCAGCTTTAATTCTGGCACAATCCGGTTTTAAACCTATCGTGCTGGAGCGTGGTAAAGCGGTACGCGAGCGTACCAAAGACACCTGGGGATTATGGCGTAAAAATAAATTAAATCCTGAGTCCAACGTGCAGTTCGGCGAAGGCGGTGCAGGTACGTTCTCTGACGGCAAGCTGTATAGCCAGATCAAAGACCCAAAACACTATGGCCGCAAGGTGATACAGGAGTTTGTGAAAGCCGGTGCGCCGGAAGAAATCCTGTATGTCAGCAAGCCGCACATCGGCACCTTCCGCCTGGTGACGGTAGTGCAGGCGATGCGCGAAAAAATCATCGCCCTGGGGGGCGAAGTCCGCTTCCGGCAGCGGGTGACGGATCTGCTGGTGGAGAATCGCCAGGTCACCGGCGTGCAGCTCGCGGACGGTGCGCGTATCGCCACCCGGCATATCGTGCTGGCGGTCGGCCACAGCGCCCGCGATACCTTCCGCATGCTCCACGGACGCGGTGTGCACATGGAGCCGAAACCCTTTTCCATCGGCCTGCGAGTCGAGCATCCGCAAGCGATCATCGACCGCGCCCGCTTCGGCGCCCAGGTCGGTCATCCGCTGCTTGGCGCCGCCGATTACAAACTGGTGCATCACGCGAGCAACGGCCGTACGGTCTACAGCTTCTGCATGTGTCCGGGCGGCACCGTGGTCGCCGCCAGCAGCGAGCCGGGGCGCGTGGTCACCAATGGCATGAGCCAGT
>DITH01000063.1:0-498 GCA_002422745.1 Alphaproteobacteria bacterium UBA6189 | reverse complement strand
ATCGCATTGCAGGAAGATCTGGAGGCGCGTGCCTTCGCGCTGGGTGGCGGCAACTACAATGCCCCCGCGCAACGGGTCGACGATTTTCTCGCCAACCGCGCGTCGACACAGCTCGGCGACGTGATGCCGTCCTATCAGCCCGGCGTCCACCTCACCAACCTGGCCGGGTTGTTGCCCGATTACGCCACCGAGGCGATCCGAGAAGCGATGCCGGTATTCGGGCGTCAGATTGCCGGCTTCGCCGCGGCGGACGCCGTGTTCACCGCCGTGGAAACCCGCACCTCGTCGCCGCTGCGGATCCACCGCGAGCGCGACACCCTGGAAAGCATCAACACCCGGGGTCTGTACCCGGCGGGCGAGGGCGCGGGGTATGCCGGCGGAATCTACTCGGCGGCCATCGACGGTATCGAGATTGCCGAAGCCGTCGCGCGCAATCTGGTAGCCGCGCACGCCCGGCAATCCGGCCAGCAGGGCGGGTGAACACGAGTCCTTTCGATG
>DITH01000025.1 GCA_002422745.1 Alphaproteobacteria bacterium UBA6189 | reverse complement strand
TGGCGATACCGAAAAGATGCGGCAGCTGGGCATTAAGGCAGCAAAATCCCTGCCGGTTGATCTGATCGAGGAGCAGCACGACCCGTTAATCGCCGCACCTAAGGAAGACGCGGCGTAACGTTAGCGGCTACAGCCGCTTTCGTTTTCCCAAAGATTTTGTTCGCGTTGCTGGTCGATCATTTGCTGATAGCCGGTCGGCCCATACAAATTATGCAATGATTTTTTTATCCCTTTATCCGATTGTCGCGTAGGATAGGGAAAAGGATGCTCGCCCGGCTGGCGTTTTGCCCTGGGACTTCCTGAGTCTATACAAGGTTTTTTTGCATCGTTAACGCTGTAGCGAATGGTCATAGCGGTCTCCTTCACCTCACTATCCTAACGCAATATCATGACAGCTTCGTGACGGTCCGCGCGGGTCTAATAGCTCACCCGGGCGCTGAGCGCCGCACTTAGCGTGCCGTCATCCATATAATCGAGTTCGCCGCCCATGGGAATGCCTTGGGCCAGCCGTGTGATTGCCACGGTGCTGCCGCCCAACCGTTCAGCAACGTAATGGGCCGTGGTTTGCCCGGCCATGGTGGCCGACAGGGCCAGAATCAGCTCGGTCACACCATCCTGCCCGATGCGCTCAAGCAGCGGCTCGATCCGTAACTGTTCGGGCCCGCGCCCGTCGATGGCGGAAAGGGTGCCGCCCAGTACATGGTAGCGTCCACGAAACGCGCCGGAGCGCTCCATCGCCCAGACATCCGCTACTTCCTCGACCACGCAGATAATGCTGGGGTCGCGGTTAGGCTGGGTGCAAATGCGGCAGGGATCGACATCGTCGAGTGCGCCGCATTGACTGCAGCTTTGCACTGCTTCCTGCGCACGGCTGAGCGCGGCTACCAGCGGCGGGATGGTCTTGACCTTTTGCTTCAGCAAATGCAACGCTAGCCGCCGCGCCGAGCGCGGGCCAACGCCGGGCAAACGGGCCAGTTCGGCGATGAGCATATCGATGGCGTTCATGAGCCTCCAGTCTCCAATCGCCGGTCACAGTAACCCATAATCCTGGTGACTGGTATCTGGCGACTGATCGCTAAAACGGCAGTTTGAAACCGCCCGGCAGGCCTAACCCGCCGGTGACACTGCCCATCGCATCGGCCAACGCTTCGTCGGCTTTCGCCTTCGCATCGCGATGCGCCAGCACGATCAAATCTTCCAGCGTTTCCTTGTCGTCGAGCGCAGCGGCATCGAGCACTACGGCGCGGAGTTCGCTTTTGCCGGTGAGGGTTACTTTTACCGCGCCGCCGCCGGCGGTGCCTTCAAATTCGCGCGCTTCCATTTCGGCCTGCACGGCGCCGAGCTTGGCTTGTACTTCCTGCGCCTGCTTCATCATTTTTGCGATATTCATGGGGTCTCCTTTGGTGTGTCGCCGCTTAAGCGGTTAAACGTTTCTATTGGGCGTGAAATCCACTTCCGCATCGGGGAACATGGCCAGCGCCGCCTGCACTTTGGGGTGGGCTAAGGCATATTGTTTTTGCTGCTCCAGCTGCACCTGCCGCTGCTCGCGAAGGGTGGTGCTGCCGCTTGCCTGCTCGTTATAAAGAAAGCTCCAGCGCTCCGCTGTCCATTCATTCAGGCGGCGCTGGATGCGCGCCGGAATATCGGCCGGGATATGTCCCACCGGTTTTACTTCCACCCGTCCGGGTGCAAAACTCACCAGCCGCATATCGTCGATCAGGTATTTGGCCAGCATGGGCTCGCGCCGTATTTCAAACAATTCCACCAGATCGACAAAGCTTGCCAGTTCCACCGCCGGAGCGGTTTCCAGTTTCGGAGCTACCGCCGTCGCCTGCGCAGATTGCATCACCGTGCTTGGGGCAGGGCTAGTCGCCCGCGGCGCCGCATGGTCGCTAACCGCTTGCGTCATGGCATGAACCGCACCGCCGCCATTCCCACCCCGGGGGCTGGGAGCCATCTCAGCAACGCTAGCACTGGGAGCAGAAAGTTGCCCGCCCCGGATAATTTCGGCCGGAGTAGGTAGTTGTGCCGCGTAGCCGAGCCGCACCAGCACCATCTCCAGCGTCGCCAGCGCATTGATGCAATGGCGCATTTCATCGATCCCCTTCGTGAGGATCTGCCAGGCGCGGGTGAGGGCTGGCACCGATAGATTGGCCGCCATCGTTTTGGCGAGCGCTTGCTCGGCGGGTGAATAATGCAAATTCTCGACCAGTGCCGGGGCAACACGGATGCGGGTAAGGTAGTGGGTGATGTCCAGCAGGTCGCCCAGCAGCATGGCCGGGTCGGCACCTTGGGAATGCAGCGTTTTTGCTTGGTCCAACGCCTGTTCCATCTGCCCGCTGTAAATCGATTTTAACAGTGCGAAACTTTGCGTTTTATCGGCCAGCCCCAGCATATCGCGCACCAGCGGCGCGGTAAGGGTAACCGCGCCCTGCGCGTCGGTGCCCATAGCAATCGCCTGGTCGAGCAACGACAGCGCATCGCGTACCGAGCCTTCCGCGGCGGTGGCAATCAGATCGGCACAATCGCGCGGCAGGTCGATGGTTTCTTTGCCCGCCACGTTCATCAAATGCTGGGCCAGCTCGTCCATTTCGATGCGTTTCAGGTCGAACTTCTGGCAGCGCGAAATGATGGTAACGGGGATTTTGCGTAGCTCCGTCGTCGCAAAAATAAACTTCACATGTGGCGGCGGCTCTTCCAGCG
>DITH01000059.1 GCA_002422745.1 Alphaproteobacteria bacterium UBA6189 | reverse complement strand
TGTTTCAGGGCGGCGCATTGTTCGATTCCCTGCCGGTCTGGCGCAACATTACCTTCGCGATCGCCCAGCGCAACGGCCACAGTACCGCCGAACTTCACGACATCGCGGTAGAAAAACTGCGTCAGGTAGGACTGAATCCCGAAGTGGCCGACCTGATGCCCGCCGAACTTTCCGGCGGCATGGCCAAGCGTGTCGGCCTCGCCCGCGCCATCGCGGNNACGAGCCGACCACCGGCCTCGACCCCATCATGTCCGACGTGATTAACGAGTTGATCGTTTCGTGCGTAAAAAAACTGGGCTCAACCGCCGTGACCATCACCCACGACATGGCCAGCGTACGTAAAATCGCCAGCCGGGTAGCGATGATCTACCAGGGCAAGATCATCTGGGATGGGCCGGTGAGCGAGATCGACCGGTCGGGCAATGACTATGTCGACCAGTTCGTGCATGGCCGCTCGCAAGGCCCGATCCAGGTCGACGGCCGCAAAACGGCCTAAAACCCCTTTAAGACGCTGGTTTCACGGAATCTTCATCTTTTTGCTATTTTTTGCTAGTATGGTGGCATCATGGCCCATACCACGCGACACGATCTCGATTACAACCAGCTCTATCCGCTGCAGCTGGAATACGATGCGTCGCGCCAGCAATTAAAGGTCACCTTCGATACCTCCGTCGCCCAGCCATGGGACCGGCTGGTCAAAAACGTGCTCGATCAGTTAAGCGTGCA
This sequence comes from Alphaproteobacteria bacterium UBA6189, assembly GCA_002422745.1. Lineage (GTDB taxonomy): Bacteria > Pseudomonadota > Alphaproteobacteria > Rickettsiales > UBA3002 > QFOX01. Next base: position 2,940 of record DITH01000059.1, on the reverse strand, counting down.
TCCCGGCAATTCACTGGCACGCGATCCGGATGCGAAAGGCCTGCGCGGCACCCGCCGCGGCAACGTAATCACCTTCTCGCCCATCAGCCGCGAATTCAGCCTGCGTTTAGGCATCGAACCCATTGGGCGTTACACCATCAACCTCAATGGCAGCCTGTCACAAACCTTCCAGCGTCCCCTCACGGCCGATGAAGTGCGCCGTATCGGTACGTTCCATAAAACCGGCCCCTACATCCAATGGCGCGAAGAGCTCGACGCCTCAGCCAACGCCGCCGTGCTCCGCGAAGCCAAAGACGCGGTGTTTACCGATTTCCACACGCACAGTTCCGGCCAGATCACGCCGGAAGGGTTATTGGCGGTGGCCATGAAACATAAGCCCTATTACTACCCTGTCGAACTCATGGCCGAAGCCGGCATCCCCACCAGCTATGTGGATATTCCGCAAAAGCACCGCGAATCGATTCCGCGTATTCGCTTTACGCCGAAGGAGCGGCCCGGCGTGGTCTATTCGGCGGAAGTGGAAGGCGCCGATTTACACACGCTAAGCCCGGCGAACCTCGCTAAACTGGCGGCCAAAATGGCCATGCCGACCGACCGGCAATCGACCTTCACCGAGATGGAGCATGACGGCTACCGCTTCCGTTATCCGATTGCAAAAGATAAACGCCTGATCCGCGATACATTGAAAAAAACCGCACAGGAGCTTGCCTCGCAGGGCATTCAATACGCCGAACTGGCCTTCGTCGGGCTGGATAACCCGGAAATGCTGGCGCTGGTGCACGAGGTGATGGACGAGATCCGCAACGACCCCGCCACCCGCGGCGTGAACTTACGCTTCATGGTGGGTATCCCCCGTGGCCTACCGCTGGGTAAAATCGAAGAAACACTCGAGAAGGCGAAAATCCTTACTGAAAGCCCCTATATCGTCGGAGTGGATTTCCTCGGCTATGAGGTCGATAAAACCGAACGGTTTGTGAATCTATACGACCAGTTCGCCGCCTGGGCGAACGAGCACCGGCCCGGCCTTACCCTGCGCGTACACGCGGGCGAGAACGACAAAAACCCCGATAACGTCAAGTCCTTCCTGAAAATGGCGGTGAAATACGCCAACCTGCACTTCCGTATCGGTCACGGGATATACGGGATGGGTAAGGATTCACTTGCCTTGGCACAAAAGCTCACGGCCGATCCGGCAAAGCCGCGTTTGACGCTGGAATTCAACCCCAGCTCAAACATTGCCCTCAACAATGTCGACGATTTGCGCCAGATCCCCTTCGACTTTGCCGTGCAACATCGGTTGCCGTTTATTGTCAGTTCCGACTCGGCGGGCACCTATGGCACGAGCCCGGTGCAGCTGGGTCTCGCCGCCTATTATGCCGGGCTGGATAGTAAAGGCTTCGCCCAATTGCGCGAACATCAGACATACCTGACGCAGCACCAGCTTCTCTATTCCGCCAGCCTGGCCAATACGATTGCAGATTGGAAAAGCAGCGCAGGCAAACGCACCTTCGTCGAGACGCTTAACGCGCGATTGGCGAACGTGCCCGCCGCGATCGTCGAACCGCGCGCTGAAATCACCGATGAGGCGATCGAACACAAACTGAAAGCCGAGGGCGTTAAACGCACTTTCCCCGGCCAACGGGTGCCCGAATTGGCGGGCAAGCGACCGGTGGTCTTGGTCGGCGCCTCGGGTGAAAGTTGGCGGCGGCTCACCTCGGGCCAACAACGGGAAAATGCCATCGCGGTCGATATGCTTATCCACGCGCTGGGCGATAACGCCTATATTGTGCAGGGTCGTTCAAAGAAAACGGGATTGAGTAAGGTTATCAATCAATCGCTGGCGGAAGCGAATGACGCGCGTAAGAGCAAAGGCCGTCCGACCATGTATTCCATGGGGCTGTATGTGAGCCCGAATTTCGACAAGGAGCCATCCTACAAGCACCTCACCCATATGGAACATCACCCCGGCCAGTTGCTCGATCTGGCCGATGCGCTGGTCGATCATGTATTCGATCATGACGGCGTGCTCTGCGCCGTGGGCGGCGCGGCCTTTACCCGCGATATTATTTTAAAGGCCGACCAGCGCGGCATCCACGATAAAGCGCCCGGCAATCGTAAAATGATGCTGCTGCTGGCCAACACGGTCGGCGCCTCGCAGGAAAAGGCCAATGTGCTGCATCCGGATTATACCGCGATGGATGGGCGCCAGCTGATTAAAAAACTCTACGAGGAACAGCCCGATTTGTTTCCACCCGGTTTTTCACGGCGTAATCTCAACACATTGTACGAAGAGGCCAGCAAGCGTGTAACGCATTACGGTTATAATAACCTGGATTCGACCGTAGTTACGGGAGAAAAGAAACTGGTGAAAAGTTATACGCGAACCCATCCGCCCAAATCCGGCGGCCGCCAACCCTAGCCACTCTTGCGCTCGCGCCTGCGTCCCGCTACAAGCAGGGCATGGCTAAATCCTCCACCCTGTATGTCTGCCAGTCCTGCGGTGCGTCGCACCCCAAATGGGCCGGGAAATGCGACGATTGCGGGGCATGGAATACGCTGGTGGAAGAAACCGCCACCGTCACCCCGAAAGGGCTGAAGCCCGGCAAAAGTAAAGGGCTGGAGCGCGCCTCGCTGGCCGACCAGGCCGATAGCCCCGCCCGAATGGCCACCGGCTCAAACGAGCTCGACCGCGTGCTGGGCGGNNCAAATCGACCTTGCTGCTGCAAGCCGCCGCTGTGCTCGCCACGCGCGGGCAAAAAGTTCTTTACGTTTCGGGCGAGGAATCGCTCGGCCAGATTCAACTGCGCAGCCAGCGGCTCGGCTTGTCGAAAGCGCCGCTCGACCTTGCCGCCGCCACCTCTGTCCGCGACATCCTCAGTGCGGTGGACGGCCCCGGCGCGCCCGACATCCTGGTTATCGATTCGATCCAGACCATGTTCG
>DITH01000027.1 GCA_002422745.1 Alphaproteobacteria bacterium UBA6189 | reverse complement strand
TTCTGAGCCAGAATCAAACTCTCATGTTTAGATTCTTCTGATGGGTCAAAGACAACCCATCCCAAATTGATTGGACTCACACAAACCGCACCAAACAATACTTGCCACAGGGGACTTACGGTTATTGTCAGTGCTTATCTTGCGTCAAATTACTTTGTTGCATGATACGCAGGTACGGTTTGTATGGTATAAATTCCATCGCACCCACCTACGCTTAAATGCCTATTCACAGTATCATGAAGCAGAACATACTCGGCTGCGCTAGCAGCGGTTTCCGTTCGATCCTTTTCAGGAACCCTCGGCGGAGAAGTCCGCGTCGGGGAAAGGCTATGTAGTGATTACCCCGCCCCCCGTCAACACAAAAAAACGCGATTTTTTATTTTTTTTACGCCTAGACGGCAAACCCTAGGAAAAGCGCGGGTTTCAAGCTATTCGTTTGTCCGCATATGCTGCAGTCCGTAGCCCTGCATGAAGTACAAAAAGCATAACGGCCCGGTGACGGCACGACGATACCCCGCCGTTTCGGCACTGGTTGGGGTAACATCGCCTCCGTTTTCGCCCGCACAGGAGCGTCCATTCGGGTTGGTTCCCGGCAGCGCCGTGCCTTTATAGGTGCGAATCACCCCTAGCCCCGGGAGGCTATCGTCGAATTTCAGGTCGATATCGTAGGCCTGTTGGCCCGTGAGCATATTGCCGACCGGTGCGCTGGTGGATTCTTTGCCGAACACCAGCGTATTATCGTAATTGCCATCAAAAAAAGTGGCGTCGCTTAATTTGTTGCCATTCGTGCTGATATTGAATGCACTGCCGCGCAATGGCCCGATCGGCACGTTATAGCCCGCCACCGCATGGCCCGATCCGCCCGATCCATTCAGCCCGTTGAACTTGCCGGTCACCAGCCCCGCATTCGCCATTTGCTGCCAGGCGCGGAAGGTTTCGTTGCCGATCACCCGCCAATCGCCATTGCCGTTGCAGGTTGCCTGCGGATTACTGCTACTGATATCGGATCCTGCACTGGCACAGCTGCCATACAGATCGGTGCCGCCATCAGCCCTGCCCCAGATGCGTGCCGCTTCGGTATAGTCGCCGGGATACTGACTGTATTTCACTTTGAATTGCTCAAACGCGGAGGCATAGGCCGAGGCTTCCATCGGCACGCGTTTGAGACGCGACGCCTCGATCATTTTTGTACCAGCCAGGATACCGCCAGCCAGCACACCGACAATCGCCAGCACCACGGCCATTTCGATCAACGTAAACCCAGCAGATGTTGGCGTAGTTTTCCCCATGGCGCGAAGCATAGCATAGACCGGAAAAAAAAGAAAACGGGTTAGGCCCGGCCGGGATGCGCCTCGGGTTCCGGCGCAGCAGTACGGGCAGCAAGCACCTGATCGGCCCAGCGGGGCTGATGCCCCACCCGCGACGGATCGTCGACCGCGCGCTCTACCGTTTTACCGATCAGCGCCGCCTGACGCTGCATCTGAAAATCCTGCACATCAAAGCTTTTTTCAGTAAAAATGCGCCGCGAATGACGTGACGCCGCCACGGTGGCAATCGCCAATCCTACGCCCGCCAGCAAGCATATTCCGAATGCCGAGGAGGCAAGTCCCACCCCAATACCGGTCATCACTGTGCCCATCGAAGCGGCGGCGATGCCCCCTGCCCCCACGCTACCCGCAACCGCATTCCCCACGATCGCCAAGCAGCCCATCAGGGTGATGGTTGAGGCCCAGCGCAAATAACCGGACACATCGAACCAAAAATTAGAACGCAGATTCTGTTTAGTATTCATGGTGCGCATCGACTGCACTTGCTCGGGGCTAAGCAGTTCCGAAGCTGAACGCGGCGCACCGATCGTCAGCGGTACTGGCTGCGTACCGGTTTGCGCAGCGGGCATCGTGGGTTGCGGAATCGTGCCCGCAGCAACCGAATCGCTGACACGCGCTGTGGCGGCAAGGGTTGGAAGCTGTTGCGTATCTATGGCCATGAATGATCTACCTCACCCTGTATTCTAGCAGGATGGACTGATCGCAATATGACAGTTTGGTGAAATTAGGCCGATTCGAGCACCGTCGTTTCGCGCATCTGCAACAGAGCGTAAAGCTCGTCCTTCGTGTTCACCACAGTGTAGAAGTCCCGCGTGACAGGTTTGGCAAATTTTTGATCGATCATATGCTCCATCAGGCCGATCAGGTGATCCCAATAGCCTTCATGGTTATAAATAATCACAAACTTTTCATGGATGCCGATCTGGCGCCAGGTGATGACTTCAAACATTTCGTCGAGCGTCCCGAACCCGCCGGGCAGCACCACGAATGTGTCGGCATTATCGTACATGATCTGCTTACGCTCGTGCATGGTGTCGACAAAATGCATCTCGCTCAAGCCTTTATGCTCGACCTCGATACGTCCGAGTGAGCGCGGAAACACGCCAATCACCTTGCCGCCGCCTTCGAGCGCGCCATTGGCTACCGCGCCCATCAGGCCGCAATCACCGCCGCCATAAACCAGCTGCTTATTGTTTTTCGCCAGATCGACGCCCAATTCATGCGCCATATCGAGGTGGATTTTGGGCACCGCATTCTGGGCGCCGCAGAAGACGCATACACTTTGTATGCGTGAGTTTTCTTGAATCATAAGTTCCTTCAATAACGGTTTTGTTGCTTTTGGTTGGCTATATAAATCGCTTTATATCATACCCGAGTATAAACCTACGGTATAGCGGTTGCAAGTGCTACCAGCTAGGTTTAAAGATCGAGAAAACAATAGATTCCTCGCCATGACAGATGAAAATCCACATTATCTCGGCCACCGTGCACGTTTGCGTGCCCGTTTTCTGGAATCGGGCGGCGAGCACCTGCCGGACTACGAATTACTCGAAATCCTGCTGTTCGCGGCACGCCCCCGCGGCGATGTTAAACCACTAGCCAAGCGATTAATGAAAACATTCGGCAGTTTTTCCAAGGTGATTTACGCCAGCGAACACGAGCTTCGGCAGATCGATGATGTCGGTGATGCCGTCATTACCACCCTCAAGGCGACCCGCGTCTCAGCCCAGCGGCTGGTGAAAAGCGAAATTGCCAATATGCCGGTGATACAATCCTGGTCAGCGCTGCTCGATTACTGCAAGCTGGCCATGGGCAAAAGCCCGGTCGAAGAATTCCGTGTATTGTTTTTAAATCATCGCCATGCCCTCATCGCCGATGAAATCATGCAGCGCGGCACAGTCAATCACACGCCTGTTTATCCACGAGAAATTGTTAAACGCGCTCTAGAACTCTCCGCAGCGGCCATTATCCTACTGCATAATCATCCCAGCGGCGATCCTACCCCGTCGAAAGCCGATATCGATATTACCGTCAAAATTGTAGAGGCGGCATTAACGGTCGGCATCACCGTGCACGACCATGTCATTATTACCGATGGTGGGCATTATTCGTTCAAGAGCTTTGGGCTGATTTAGCGCAGCGCCGTTGCTTTTTGGGTGACGCTAACTTGGTCGTCCGACATATCCTGAATCTGAGCCACCACATAATAGCTCAAGACGGCTGCCAGCAGTATTGCCAAGGTAATCACTGCGAAATTCGTACCC
>DITH01000095.1 GCA_002422745.1 Alphaproteobacteria bacterium UBA6189 | reverse complement strand
GTCGCCAGTCGCCAGTCGCCAGTCACCAGCATGGCGGCAGACACGGACAAGGCAGACATACTGACGCTTCAGAAACTCACGCATAAAACGATCGATGCCGTTACCAAGGATATTGAAGCCTTCCACTTCAATAAAGCCGTGGCCCGTATCCGCGAACTCACCAATGCCCTTGAAAAAATCGTGGGCGATGACGCGAAACAAACGGGTGACTGGCGACTGGCGACTGGCGACTCTATTCACGCTATCATCCACTTGCTCGCCCCGCTCCTGCCCCATCTGGCCGAGGAACTCTGGGCGTTGCTGGGCCAACCCGACCTCGTCGCCACCCGTGCCTGGCCGACGGCCGACCCGGCCCTGCTGGAGGACGAAACCGTGACGGTTGCGGTGCAAGTCAACGGCAAGCTGCGCGCTACCCTGCAATTGGCCAGAAACCTGCCCGAGAGCGATGCGAAGGCGGCGGCGCTGGGTGACCCCGGTGTATTGCCTCATATCGACGGAAAAACGCTTAAAAAGGTGATTGTGGTGCCTAACCGGATCGTGAATATCGTTGCGGCCTAGCCCTTCTTCACATGGCGCATTCCGCGATTGCGCGCTATGAACGACAACGCTACTACTCTTCCATGCGCCTTGCTGTCCTCATCCCTCTGCTCCTTGCCCTCGCTGCGTGCGGGTTTACGCCGTTGCATAGTAGCGAGTACCGCGCCCGGCAGGAACTGGATCTCGCGTCGCTGGTGGTCGAGGTCGACCGTTCGCGCCTCGGCCAGTTGCTGGAGGCTGAAATCGGCGATGCGCTTAACCCGGATTACCAGCGGGCCGAGAAGCTTTACCAGCTGAAGATTTCGCTGAGCCAGACCGATATTCCTCTCTTCATCAATCCCGACGGCACCTCGGCACGGGGCGATATCGAATGGCTGAGCGCCTACCGCCTCACCCGGCTGATCGATGGTAAGCTGGTCGATAGCGGCAGTTTGCGGCGCATTTCCAGCTACAACACGTCCGATCAGGCGGCGGAAGGCTATGCCTCGTTCGTCTCGATCGAGGATGCGAAAAAGCGCGGTATTCTCGAACTGGCGCAGGATTATAAACTGCGCATGGCCAATCTGCTGGCGCAGCTTGAGGCGCAGCAATGAATAGTTGCGTAGAGGTTTGCCGTAAGTCCCCCCGCGTGGATCGCCTGTCATGAAACTCGGCGCGCGCGATATCGAGTCGTTCCTGGCCAATCCCGGCAAGGCCGTCGGCGCTCTGATCTACGGGCTAGATGGCGGTATGGTGCGCCAGCGGGTCGCCCAGCTTACCGCACGGTTTCTCGGCCCCAATCCCGACCCCACCGCGACCAGTGAATTCACCGCCGACCAGTTGAAAGACGACCCGGCACGGCTCTCCGACGAAATGGCCGCCTTCAGCCTGATGGCGCCGCAACGGGTGGTGCTGGTACGCGATGCGGAGGACGCGTTGTTACCGGCGCTTGAGGAAGCGTTGGCCGCCCGCGCCAGCAGCAATTTCATCATCCTCTATGCCACCGATTCGCTGGCCGGCAGCAAGCTTCGCGCCTTTGCCGAGCGCACAAACGCCATCGCCGCCCTGCCCTGCTACAAGGATGAAGGAGCCGGACTCGAAAGCCTGATCCGCGAAACCCTGCGTGGCTATGGGCTGCGCGCCAATACCGAAGTGACCCGCTTTCTTGCCGCCCAACTTAATGGCGACCGGCAGATTATCCTTAACGAACTGGAGAAACTCTCGCTCTATCTCGGCGACGAGCAGGAAGAAGTGTCGCTCGAGGACGCCTTGGCGGTGGTTGGCGAGAACAACGATAAATCGCTCGACGACCTGGCCCATGCCGTGGCTATGGGTGACGTGGCCGGATTATGCCGCCTGTCGGACCGGTTATTGGCCGAGGGTCAGGTCGGGTTCCTGCTGGTACGGGCCGTCATGCGCCATCTGGTGCGGTTACGTAGCCTGGCCGAAGCGCGTGACGCGGGGCAATCGCTCGATGCGGCGATCGAAGGGCTGCGGCCGCCGGTTTTTTTCAAAATGAAGCCGATGCTTAAATCCCATGCGCCGCGCTGGCCCAGTGCACGGTGCACCGCAGCCTTGGGTAAGCTCCAGCTACTCGAGCTTGACGCCAAGCGCTATAACGACCAGGCCTATGCGCGGTTGGCACACGGGCTGATCGAGGTGACGCGACTCACCGGTTAATACGTGCTTACGGCCGAACGTTGCATCGATAAACTCAATATAACCAGCAGTACATCAATGGCTTAGGCCGCGCCTGTGCGGCATGGAACGGCTAGGCGCCGCCGCCAAGCCGGCGCAGGATATCGTCGAGCTGGGACAGGGAATCGTAGCTGATCGTCACTTCGCCCGCCTGGGCGCTGCGGGTGGCGATGCTCACGCGCAGGCCAAGATTTTCCGCCAGCATCTGCTCAATCTGCGCCACGTCATCGTTCTTATGCCCCCCCTTCCCGGCTGATTTGCCGGTGGATTTGCCTTTGGCGGGTTTGCCGACCGGGTTGTTGGGCACGATCCCTTTTTCCTGTTGCACCCATTCTTCGGCCTGGCGGACGCTTAACCCCACCTTTTTGATTTCGGCGAACAAGCTGTCGGGGTCGGCTGCGGCCAGTAGGGCGCGCGCGTGGCCCATGGTGAGATCGCCATCGTCGATCGCGCGGCGGAATTTCTCGGGCAGGCTGAGTAGCCGCAGCAGGTTGGCGATATGTGACCGGCTTTTGCCGACAATGGTGGAGAGCTGCTCCTGGGTGTAGCTGAATTCCTCCATCAGCCGCTGGTAACCGGCAGCTTCCTCCAACGGGCTGAGGTCGCGGCGTTGAATATTCTCCACCAGCGCCAGCTCCAGCGCCTGTTTATCGGCCACTTCGCGCACAATGGCGGGCACGGTTTTCAGTTTCGCCAGCTCGGCGGCACGGTAACGGCGCTCCCCGGCGATGATCTCGTATTGCCCGTCGGCGATCAACCGCACCACCAAGGGCTGCATAATGCCGTGCTGCTCGATCGAGTCGGCCAGCTCATGCAGCGCATCCTGGCTGAAATGGCGGCGTGGCTGGTATTTCCCGGCTTTCAGGCTCGACAGCGGCAGCAAGGTAATGCCCTCACCCGCCTGCCCGGCTGCGGCGGGTGCCGGCGGGGCGGTGGGCCGGGCGTAATCGTCGCTCATCAGGGCCGAGAGTCCTTTGCCAAGTCCTTTTGCCGGTTGTGCGCTCATGGGTTCCTCCGTCGTTAGGCTGCCTGACCGGCAGCGGCAAATTGTTTCTCACGCTGAATCAGCTCGCGCGCCAGTTTCAGGTAGGCCTGCGAACCGGGGCATTTCAAATCATACACCAATGCCGGCTTGCCGTGGCTTGGCGCTTCCGACATCCGCACATTGCGCGGAATCACTGTCTTATAGACTTCGCTGCCCAGGAAGCCCCGTACGTCGGCTTCGATCTGTTCGGTAAGCTTATTGCGGCGGTCGTACATGGTGAGCACCACCCCGTGGATGGCGATGCGCGGGTTTAGTTTGGCCTGAATCAGGCGGATGGTTTTGAGCAAATGCGACAGGCCTTCGAGAGCATAGAATTCGCATTGCAGGGGGATCAATACCGCATCGGACGCGGTGAGGGCGTTGATGGTCAGCAGGCCCAGGGAAGGCGGGCAATCGATAATCGCATAATCCCAAAGCCCGGGCATCGAGCTAAGCGCCTGCTTTAATTGAAACTCCCGGCGCTCCATATTCACCAGCTCGATCTCGGCACCACTGAGATCGATGGTGGAGGGCGCCACAGAAAGCCGCGGGATAGCGGTGGCCACGGCGGCCTGCTCGAGCTTGCAGCTACCGATCAGCACATCGTAGGAGGTATGGATACGCCGCGATGGTTCGATGCCGAGGCCGGTGGAGGCATTGCCTTGTGGGTCGAGGTCGATCACCAGTACTTTTTTGCCAATGGCGGCAAGTGCGGTTGCCATATTCACCGCGGTGGTGGTTTTACCGACGCCGCCTTTTTGGTTAACGACCGATATGATACGCGTCATGCACTCTGCTCCCCCGCTTGGCGCGGCGTTAACTGACTAAGTGAAATAATCTGGGCAACGTCATGAGTTTTGCTTGGAATTTCATGGTGGGCGAAGTCCCACATTGTTTTTGCTTCAGCTAATTCAGTAGCGAAGTTCGCACCCTTTGGGAAGAGGCAAAATCCAGTTGCTAACAATCGCGGATAGGAAAGGCTGCAAAGCTCGGTCAGCGAGGCGAGGGCGCGGGCGGTAATGACATCGTATCGCTGGTCGATGGTTTCGATGGGCGTGGCGCGTACCGATACATTGGGAAGCGCCAGCGTCATCACGGTTTGGGTAAGGAAGGCCGCTTTGCGTTGATCGCGTTCCACCAGGGTTACGACGAGCCCAGGGCGGGCAATTGCCAATACCAAGCCGGGCAAACCGCCACCGCTGCCGAAATCGGCGAGAGTGGAGACAGTTGCGGGTAGCAGTTCGAGCAACTGATAGCTATCCCAGATATGACGATCCCAAAGCTCAGACTCCGTGGTGCGACCGATCAGATTGATGCGCTGGTTCCATTTGCATAACAGGGCAGCATACGCTTCGAGCTGATGCAATGTTTCACGTGAAACATGTTCCATTTAAGCGACCTGTGGGCGTTTAAGGTAGGATAGAATCGCCGTAAGTGCAGCAGGCGTGACGCCGGGGATGCGTCCGGCGGCCCCCAGCGATACGGGGCGCGCTTGCTTGAGCTTCAGGCGAATTTCATTCGAAAGCGAACCCACCTTATCGTAATCCAGCCAGTCGGGAAGTGCTACATGCTCATCCTGTTTGAAGTTCGCGATGTCGACGGCCTGGCGCTCCAGATAGGCTTTGTAAAGCGATTCGATTTCGACTTGCTCGCGCACATCTGTGCGCCATGTGGTGAGCATAGGATAGTGGGGGATCAACGCGTCAAAACCAATATGCGGATAAGCTAGCAGCTCCAGCAGATTACGGCGAATGCCGTCCTGATTGACGGCAAAACCTAAATCGGCAGCTTGCTTCGGCGATAATGTTTCACGTGAAACATACGCCAGTGCCTTGGCCAGTGAAGCCTCTTTCTCCGTGAAAATATTCGCCCGCTGTGAGCCAATACAGCCGATTTCCATGCCACGGCGGGTGAGGCGGCAATCCGCATTGTCGGGGCGTAGCGAGAGGCGATATTCCGAGCGGGAGGTAAACATCCGGTAGGGTTCCTGCGTACCCAGCGTAATTAAATCATCGATCATGACGCCGATATACGCTTCCGATCGGTCGATCACAAACGGGGGGGAACCGGCTGCGGCGAGGGCGGCATTCAAACCCGCCACCAGTCCTTGGCCGCCGGCTTCTTCGTAGCCGGTAGTGCCATTGATCTGTCCCGCCAGGTACAGCCCCGGCAAGCGTTTGGTTTCCAGTGTGGGCTTCAGCTCGCGTGGGTCGATATAATCGTACTCGATGGCGTAGCCAGGGCGAATGACGCGGGCTTTCTCCAGCCCCGGAATCGTCGCAATCATGGCCAGCTGGACTTCCTCTGGCAGTGAGGTGGAGATACCATTCGGGTAAACGGTGCCATCATCCAACCCCTCAGGCTCCAGGAAAATCTGATGGCGCTCGCGATCGGCAAAGCGGACAATCTTATCTTCGATCGAGGGGCAATAGCGTGGACCGGACGAGGTGATCTGGCCCGAATACATGGGCGAACGATGAATGTTGGCGCGAATCACTGCATGCGTTGCGGCGTTGGTATGGGTAATATAACAGGTGATCTGCGGCACCGTAACCCGTTCGGTCAGGTAAGAAAACGGCACGGGTGGATTATCGCCGGGCTGGGGTGTTAGATTGCCCCAATCGATCGTCGTGCCATCGAGTCGGGCAGGCGTTCCGGTTTTAAGGCGCTGGACATTAAAGCCCTGGGCACGGATAGCTTCGGCGAGTTTCACCGAAGGCAATTCACCCACGCGCCCCGCCGGGGTTTGTTTCTCGCCGCAATGGATCAACCCATTAAGGAAGGTGCCGGTGGTAAGCACTGTTGCAGCAGCCGTATATTCCGTACCCGATTCGCCGATGACGCCGGTAAGCCTCCCGGCGGAAATGACCAGCTCGGCGGCGGCATCCTCAATGATAGTGAGGTTCTGGTATTCGGCCAGCAGGGCCTGTACCGCTTCGCG
>DITH01000116.1 GCA_002422745.1 Alphaproteobacteria bacterium UBA6189 | reverse complement strand
AGCCATAGAGGTTGTCGAATTTCGATTTGGTCACCGAATCATTAACGTTAAACGCCGGCACTTTCAGCAAGCCGTCGCGCTCCATCTCCAGCAGGCGTTGCACGCCGGTGGTGGTCTCTTCCGACACCCCACGAATTTCCTTCAGCAACTCGGGGTGCTGTTCGTGAATGATCAGGGTGAGGTCGCCGCCGTCATCGAGGATCATGTTCGGTGTCCAGCCATCGGGGCCTTTGAGCGTTTGCTCGATGCACCATTCATACTCTTCTTCCGTCTCGCCCTTCCAGGCAAACACGGGAATGCCCTCCGCCGCGATAGCCGCCGCCGCCTGATCCTGCGTCGAGAAAATATTGCAGCTCGACCAGCGCACCGTCGCGCCCAGCGCCACCAGCGTTTCGATCAGCACCGCTGTCTGGATGGTCATGTGCAAACAACCAACAATGCGCGCATCCTTCAGCGGTTGCGATTTGGCATATTCGGCGCGCAGCGCCATCAACCCCGGCATTTCGGTTTCAGCAATCGCAATCTCGCGCCGTCCCCACTCCGCCAGCTTGATATCGGCCACTTTGTAGTCGGTGAAAGGATGGGTGGTTTTGGCGGGTGCGGGCATGGGAGAAATCCTTGGATGTATTATTTTGAAGTCTTTTAAAGCAGCCGTCGCGCAAATACAATGTCCTTGCATGAGCCTGCCCGCCATCTGGCTATCTTAAATGGGACTACCCCTTCGCCTTTTCTTCGGCGACGAGTTCTTTCTTGAGAATCTTGCCAATCATACTTTTAGGCAGGGACTCGCGGAATTCGAATTCATGCGGCACGGCATAGGCCGACATCTGTTTTTTCAGGTAGGTTTTCAACTCACCATCTTCCACGCTGCGGCCTTCGCGTAGAACGCAATAGGCCTTAATCATCTGCCCGCGCGTGGCATGTTCCAGCCCCACCACGGCGCATTCGGCAATCGCCGGGTGGCCATAAAGCGCCTCCTCGACATTGCGCGGATACACATTATAGCCACCCACGATAATCATCTCCTTCAGCCGGTCGACGATGGTGAAATAGCCCTCCTCGTCCATCATGCCGAGATCGCCCGTATGCAGCCGCCCGTTGCGGATCACCAGGTCGGTCTCGTCGGGCCGGTTGAGGTACCCTTGCATCACCTGCGGGCCGCGAATGCACACCTCGCCGATTTCGCCCGGCGCCAGCAGGGTGGTGCGGTCGTCCTTATCGACAATCTCCATGATCGTTCCCGGCAGCGGCAGCCCGATTGTGCCATTTTTCTGTTTCCCAAACAGCGGGTTGCAGCTGGTGACGGGTGAGGATTCGGTCAGGCCATACCCCTCCACCAGCGCGCAGCCGGTAAGCTGCTCGAACCGCTCTTTCACCTCCACCGGCAACGGCCCGCCGCCAGAGATGCACATCTTGATGCTCGATAAATCGTAACGCTCGAGAAACTTGTAATTGTTAATAGTGGCGTACAGCGTACTCACCCCCGGCATCACGGTGGGTCTTTTATCGGCGATATCTTTCAGCACCATTTTCAAATCGAAGCGCGGGTGAATGATGATCTGGAATCCATTGGCGATAGCGAAATTCATCGCCACCGTCATCGCAAACACATGGAAGAAGGGAATCACCGCCAATAGCTTTTCTTCACCGGGATTCAGCCCCGTCATCCAGCGCGAGCATTGCAGCGCGTTGATATACAGGTTGCTGTGCGTCAGGCAGGCGCCTTTGGGCACACCGGTGGTGCCGCCGGTATATTGCAGCACAGCGATATGGCTGTCGGGCAGAATATTGGGCGACATCACCAGATCGGGCGACGCCAGCAAGTCGTTGAGCGCCACGTGGTAACTGTCTTTCGGGTAGCTGATGAGGTCTTTTTGCTTTGCCGCCGTGAACAGCGCGCGCTTGGTCAGCCCCATCGCTTCCTGAAACTGGCAGACCACGATTTTACGGATTGAGCTATTACCAATAAATGGTGTCAGCTTGCCGTAGGTCATGCGTAAATTGACCGTGATCATCACCTCGACATGGGCGTCTTTCAATTGGTGCTCGACCTCGTGGGTCGAATAAAGCGGGTTGAAATTCACCACCGTGGCGCCGCATTTGAGCACGGCGTAATAGGCCATCACGAATTGGGGGCAGTTGGGCATGAACAGGCCCACCCGCGTGCCCTTGCCCACCCCGATACCCTGCAGGCCGCGGGCAATCCGGTCGACCATTTCCTTCAGCTTGGCATAGCTGTAGGTTTTGCCGAAAAATTCCAGGGCGGTGTTGGTCGGCCAGCGGCGTGCCGCGTCATCGAGCAGGAAGTAAAGCGGGCGGCCGTGAAAGCTTTCCTGCCAGCGAATTCCTTCCGGATAATGGTCTTCCCACGGAAATTCCGATGGCTGTTTACCCATAGTCGCCCCGTTTTTTGTTGTTTCTTCAGTATCCATCTTTTAAAGCGATTCGTCAAATGACCATGCCGCACAGCAACACACACGAGACAGATGTCGCCATCATTGGCGCCGGACCGGTAGGGCTGTTTTCGATTTTCGAGTTGGGCATGCTGAAAATCCGCGCCCATGTGATCGACACGCTGCCCGCCGTCGGCGGCCAGTGCAGCGCGCTGTANNGCTGTACCCCGAAAAACCGATTTACGATATCCCTGGCTTTCCCGCCATCAACGGCCAGGAGCTGATCGACAATCTCGCCGCCCAGGCCGAACCTTTCGGCCCGACCTACCATTTGGGCCAGCAGGTGGTGAAGCTGGAACGCACTGGCGAAAGCGGCTGGCGCGTCATGACCGACAAAGGTACCGTGATCGATTGCAAGGCCGTGCTGATCGCCGCGGGCTGCGGCGCGTTCGGCCCCAACCGCCCGCCCCTGGCCGGGTTGGAGCAGTATGAAGGCACCAGCGTGCATTACATGGTCACCCGGCGGGAGGATTTCCGCGACCAGACATTGGTAATCGCGGGCGGCGGCGATAGCGCGGTCGACTGGGCGGTTTCGCTGGCCGAAATCGCGAAGAAAATCTACATGGTGCACCGCCGCGACAAATTCCGCGCCATGCCCGAGACCGTCAGCAAAATGCAGGAAATTGCCGCCACCGGCAAAATCGAGATGGTGATTCCCTACCAGCTCGAATCGCTCGCCGGTCAGGATATAAATGCTAGCGCGCCGCTCGCGGCAGGGGCCAGCGAAGCGAAGGGGGGGCAAGCCCCCCTTCCCAGGAAAAAGCTCCATGCCGTCGCCATGAAGGGGATGGATGGCGCCATTCGCGAGGTCGAGGCCGATCACCTGTTGGCGTTTTTCGGCCTGTCGATGGAGCTCGGACCAATTGCCGAGTGGGGCCTGAACCTGCACAAAAACCATATCGAAACCACACCCGGCACCTGCGCTACCAGCGCCCCCGGCATTTTTGCCATCGGCGATATCGCGACCTACCCGCACAAACTGAAACTGATTCTCTGCGGCTTCAGCGAAGCGGCGCAAGCTGCCCATGCCATCCGCGATATCGTGTATCCCGGCGTGGCCTACCATTTTGAATATTCCACCACCAGCGGCGTGCCCAACGCGGCTTAGAAAAAGATTCCCCGCTCCATCGCGCCACGCTCATAAAGCTCTATCAAGCAATCCACCAACGCCTGTTCTGATTTTTCCGCGCGGTATTGCCGGATCATTTCACCCGCCATACGGTCGGCCACGGAAAGACGCCCATAGTGCGCGTCACGCCCATGCGAATGGTGGTGTAGTTCGACCAGATCATCGAAACATCCCATATTAATCTCGGACAAAAGCCATTCCCCATTGCGATCCTGGAGAAAATCAGCGCCGACATAGGGGACACCTAAATGCGATAAGGTTTCCGCCACCGCTTTCATTTTACGCCGGACATGCACCGGCAATTGACGGTCGATATCCAGAGGTTTCACCTGCCCGCCCTGAGCAACATTACAAAGCCAGGAATCCGCCTGCGCTACCCGGCGATACGCGCCAATGCAATGGCCATGCAGCATCACCACCCGCACATCCCCTTTGGCAGGTTCGAGCCATTCCATGGCCAGCATGCCGCGCTCGAAAGGAAGCTGAACCAGCGGATACATGCCTGCTGGCTCTTTATTGTCAACGATGCGATTTTTTGAGGGATTTTCATAGTGCAACGTACCATCCTGCGCCTTGAACACGCGATAAATTCCATCTCCACAAACACTGTACGGTGCCTTTAATGCGATCTGGGTGAGATGGTAGCGCTCCATAAATGCCGCCACCTGGTCGACGCGCGTCACGGTTTCACAGATGGGCAATACATGCACGCCTGTTGCATCCGCGACCAACGCACCAATCTCCGGTAATCGACGCTTATCATCGTAATAATCGCTTAAAGCAGCCTCATTGACCGTATGCATGGAAGGATGACGCCGCTCCAGCGCATGATCCATATAGACGGCATTCGTTCCGTTAAGCATAAGCTGTGCTTTATGCGTCTTGAACGATTCTAAGGGCAATGCCAGCCGTTCATACAGGGCCGCCTGCACGGCCTCGGGGGTATCGAGGCGCGGCTCACGGCGAAGGAGCGCCGTGGCATTGATCCCTTGAAGTTCCAGAGGGTAATTATTGCCATGCGATTGCTGGTGCTTTACCCGCTGCCGCCAACGCTTGAAATCGCGTTGCAGGGTTTTATCATTTTTCTCGTTCTCAAGCGGAACATACCATAGTTCCTTACATGCCGGATGATTGGCCAATGCTTCTAATAACAGAGGCTCACTCACCGGTTCTTTCCATCCCGTCACCAGGATGGTAATCGGATCTGACGTGTCCACTTCTTCGCGGCGTAACCGCGCCATTTTCTTTGGTGATATCCGCATTACCGCTTGGCCCCCGACGTCGGCAACGCGAGGTAATCTTCACGCGCCAGCGTGAAGGACCGGCGACGCAACTGCTCCGCATTCGGCGGCGTCATGCATTGAACCTTTTGGGCGCAGGCAATAAAGTCTTTGGCCGCCACGGGCGGGATAATGGTGTGGTACCGGGCTTCCTGCCGCACCTGCCCTTCAAGCTGAAACGCTTGCAACAGGGGGCGCACTTCGACCGTCGCGCCCGCATCCTTCCATAACGCGTCGGCCAGGTTTTTCTGCAACCGATTACGAAAATGGGTTTCCACCCGGTCGACTTCCGCCCACGTGGCATAACCGATCACTTCACCCTGTTTATTGAGGTTCACCGAGAGCACGCCGCCCACCTCGGCCGAGTTGGAGGGAAGTTTTACCCCATCCTCCACCAACGCTTCCTCGATCTCCTGCATGTCGCGCTGTTCTTCCGAGGTTAGCTGCCGTTTCGTGAAGCGCACCGTATCCGCAATGCTCTCGGGGAAGCGGGGGGCATATGGCAAGGCAGCACGTATCAACATGGCATGCATACGCTGGGGAAAATCATCGCGTAGCGCCTGTTTCTTCTCCGGACTTTGTGCGCGCAGCACTTCTTCATTGCTCGCATAGACGACGAGAAATAACGCCGCCCACCGATTCAATTCGGCCCGTTCAGTCGGGCTTCCTGCATCGTCATTCACAATCGCCTGTACCAGGCTATAGGCTTTGGTGGCAAAATCCTGTGCCTTGCCCTCGCGGAATTGCTTCGGGTCGTCCGCCATCATCTGGTGACAGATCAGCGACGCGGTTTGGTCAGCGATTTTCAGGATTTTTGCCCGGTGCGACATGCTGCGCGCGCGGGCCATTTGCATCTGCGCTTTGCTTTCGCGCCGCGCGCCATGATTCGTCACCTGCTCCACCAGCGCCGCTACGTCGCTGGCGGCTTCGCGTGCCTGCATCGGCCCCATGCCTTGCTGTTTTATTTCCGCCTGTAATGCTGGCTGAAGGCTCAGTGGCTGCGATTGATAGGGCTCGCACATTTCGCGCGCATCATGCAAAAAGCAGGAAGCCAAAAGCGTCGTATCCGTGACCCCCATGTGGCGCAAGAGGTCATACACCATGATCGGATGGCAGATATACTCGATTTCCGGGTCAATTTTATAGCGCTTCTGCCCGGCATGCGCCCGTTCCGCAAGCGCAAACGCCGCGCGGATTTCCGGCGATGCCTGGTATTCGGCATCGTCATCTACGCGAAAACGGTACTGGTAATGCTCCACGCCTTTGACTCCTCACGGCAGCCGTGGTTAGTACTCTGACCATAAGATGAAAGTATTAAAGTTTCATGAAATCGAGGTTCTATGCCCGCCCAACCGATTGATGGAAAAGCTTTTGCCGCCACCCTTCGCCAGCAGGTGGCCGGGGGCGTCGCCCAGGTGAAGCAGGCCCATGAGTTAACGCCCGGCCTCGCCGTAGTGCTGGTGGGCGACGATCCGGCCAGCCATGTCTATGTAACCAATAAGAAAAAAGCCTGCGCCGAGGCGGGGATCGCTTCGTTCGAAACCCTGTTTCCCGCCCGCGTTACTCAAGGCGACCTGCTGGCTGAAATTGCCCGGCTGAACGCCGACCCGGCGGTTCATGGCATCCTGGTACAGCTGCCCCTGCCCGGCCATATTGACGCTCAGGCCGTCATCAATGCCATCGACCCCGCCAAGGATGTCGACGGGTTCCACCCGGTCAATGTCGGGCGGCTGTCTACCGGCACCGGCGGACTGGTGCCCTGCACGCCGCTTGGCATCATGCGCCTGCTCGACAGCGTGATCGACGATTATCGCGGCCTCAACGCCGTGGTGATCGGCAAATCCAATATCGTCGGCAAGCCAGTCGCCATGCTGCTGCTGGAGCGGGAGGCGACGGTCACCGTCACCCATATCGAAACGCTGCACCTGCCCGACATTGCGCGCAAGGCGGACATCATTGTCGCCGCCGCGGGCGCGCCGCATCTGGTGCGCGGCTATTGGGTGAAGCCCGGCGCGGTGGTGATCGATGTGGGGATCAACCGCGTGACCGATCATGATGGCAAGACCCGGCTGATCGGCGATTGTGCAACGCACGAACTGGATCATGCCAAGGCCGTGACGCCGGTGCCGGGGGGCGTGGGGCCAATGACTATTGCCTGCTTGCTGAGCAATACGGTGCTGGCGGCGAAGCGATCATCGCCAGACATTCAGTGATTGCATAGACTGCACTTATGTACGTAGATTTCGCACTTGCAGCATAACGCATCCGGATGGATATAGGGGGTGCCTTTCAGGCATCCTCTCCCAAACTTTTCACGGGGGCCAGCGCAAGTTGGCTCCCTTTTTTTGTCCTCTTCGTTCGTCATTGCGATTCCCGCATAGCGGGGCGAAGCAATCGAGAGGTTGTGCTTCGACGCTCTGGATTGCTTCGCTTCGC
>DITH01000080.1 GCA_002422745.1 Alphaproteobacteria bacterium UBA6189 | reverse complement strand
TCATGCCGGTGCTGATCGCGCTCGCCTTCCGCGAAACCGGGCTGATGGTAGGAATTTTACTGTTCATGCTGGTGGTGGCGCTGGGGCTGACCATCCGCAATTATTTCGACCATTTGAAGCTGCTGCTGGTGCCGCGATTGGCAGCGGTGCTGACCGTGGTGGTGCTGGTGCTGAGCCTGATCGCGATGGTGACGAATAAGGTGGGGCTGGTGACCGGCCTGTCGATTTCGCTGTTCCCGATTGTGATTCTCACCATGACCATCGAGCGCATGACGCTGATGTGGGAGGAATACGGCCCCGGCGAAGCGATGAAAGTGGGCTTCTCCAGCCTGTTTGCCGCGGTACTGGCCTTCTTCGTGATGAACAGCGCGACGCTGGCCTACCTTTTTTTCGGCTTCCCGGAATTGCTGCTGGTGGTGCTGGCGCTGGCCATGCTGCTCGGCCGCTATAATAGCTACAAGCTTACCGAATATATGCGCTTCCGTAGCTTGCAAAAATCGCTGATGGCGCTGGAGAAGAAGGAGAAAGGCGATGCTTAGCGCCCTGGTCGAGGGGTTGGGCAAGCACCGCATCATGGGCATCAACGCCCGCAACCGCGACTTCATCCTGCCCAATAACCGCCGCCGCAACTACCCGCTGGTCGACGACAAACTCCTCACCAAGAAACTGGCGATCGAGGCGGGCATTCCCGTGCCGGAACTGTACGGTGTCGTCGAATTCATCAGCCAGGCCGGGAAAATCGCCGAGATTGCCAGCCCACACCGCCAGTTTGCGCTGAAACCGGCCCGTGGTTCGGGCGGTGGCGGCATCATTGTGGTGAAAAACGTGTTTGGCCAGAGTTTCCAGAAAGTCAGCGGCGAGATCGTCTCGGCCCCGGATATGCAGTACCATGTGGCCAATATCCTCTCCGGCATGTACTCGCTTAAAAGCGCTGCCGATAAAGCGATCATCGAATATGCCGTGAAATTCGATCCGATTTTCGACGAAATCACCTACCAGGGCGTGCCCGACATCCGCATCATCGTCTATAAGGGCATCCCCGTGATGGCGATGCTGCGCCTGCCCACCCGCAAATCCGACGGCAAAGCCAATTTGCATAAAGGCGGCATCGGCGTCGGTATCCGCATGCATGACGGGGTGACCATGTATGGGGTGCAGGGCCGCAGTTTCGTGAACGAGCACCCGGAAACGCTACATACGTTAGCCGGAAGGCAGATTCCCAACTGGCCGCAATTGCTGGAAATGGCCTCGAAATTCTACGATATCGTGGGGTTGGGTTACGTGGGGGTCGATATCGTGCTCGACCGCGATAAGGGGCCGATGGTGCTGGAAGCCAATGCGCGCCCCGGCATCGCCATCCAGATTGCCAACCGGCGCGGGCTGCTCAGCCGTACCGAAAAAGTCGATGCGCTCGACACCAGCGGCTTTGCCATGGCCGACCGCATCGACTTCGCACTGCATGCCTATAAAGGCGAATCGGGCACCGAATTGCCGTTTTAATAGCAAAATAACCCATTTCTTTACGGGTTTTTTACGCCGCCTTCATAAAAGTTTAACCGAACGCAGGCATAGTGGGGTTTCAACGTAAAGGAAATGACGTGCCCGATTCGGTGACCAGTGCGGATATGCAGGCGATACTCAAGCAAAACCCGGTGAAGCTACCGGCCGAGTTGGAGCCATTTGCCATGCCGCAATGCGATATTACCAAATTTCGTGATGCCACCAAACTCATCGATAGCGGCTTTCCGGTCGACCGGATTATCCCGCAACTGACCGATAAAGCCGTCGATTACAACAAGGATGGTGCGCGTCTGAGCTCGAACCAGGAATGGGCTGCGGCGATGATTGCCACCGCGCAAGTGGTTAGAAAATATAATCTTTCGCTCGATGATATCCCAGCCAACCGGCTGCAGGAGATTATTGAAAAGGGTCGGGACCATTACGATGAGTTTAAAAAAAAAGCGCAGCGAGCCGACGCTAAATGCTCCATCGAAGGGAGCTTAGGGCGTTAACCATTTTTTTAGGTTTCGTTAACACAACTGTCACAATTCTCTGTTAGTAACGTAGCAAGCATTTAGAAAACACCGCAGCAGGCAAAGCATTAGGAGCCACCCATGTCCGAACAGAACCGCCCAGATACCGGCACCGCCACGTACGACACCTATGTCGTCCAGGCGAACGACGCGCTCGATATGTACATTGCGAATCTCTGGATGCGGAATCCCGAGCTGCGCGAGAAATTCCCCGCCAAAAAGGACAGTGAAGGGAATGATATCATTTCCGACAAAGGGTTTCCGGCCATTAATTGGGACGGGCGTGACGGAGCACGCATGCATTTCGTGCGCTTCAACAATTCGCTTCCCGCATCGCAACGTCCCGCAGGCTGGCAGGAAATCCGCACAGCGAATGACGAAAACTGCGATGGCACCCCAGGCCGCAGTCCGCATTTAAAAGTAGGACAGGTTTTTGTTTATAGTGAGTTACCAAACGAAATTCTCAATCCCGGCAAGCCTTGCGCGAAAATTGAGGAAGTGCCGGTCGAGCAGCCGCGCCCTGAACCCGTCTATGTCGCGCCGCCCACGGTGATTCAGGAAATCAATCCGACCGAGTTTTTCCGTAAATCGACCCCCACGACCGACGGCCGCACCTGGCAGCCGGGCACCATGGGCCACGCGCTCGAATTGCGCGCCCGCACCGGGGTTGACGCGCAATTCAGCCGTTCGTGGTATGCGTTGGAGGATGTAGCCGCACGCCTGCCGGTTATTTTTGCGAAGGACTCCGGCCAGGTGGGCCGGGAAGTCAACGGCAACATCGCCGGCGACCATAAACTCGAAGGCAAACGCCTGCCCTTTACCGAAACCCGCGAAAGCCGCCGCGACGATGCGGGCCGCCGCATGGATTATCAGGATGCGGGTCGCCAGCGTGCCTTCATCTCGGGCTATGTCGAATTTACGGTGGTTGAAGAAAACGGTGCAAAATTCATTCAGGATTCGCGTGATGGCGAACGCCGTGCGTTAAGCGAGCTGGGCGAGGGTGCACAGCAACTGCCCGCCGGCACGATGATCCGTTACGACAAAATGATTTTCGAAACCGCCCATGGTGGTGATTACCCGATGAGCCTGCGCCGCGCGGGCGTAGCGTTCGATATCCCCGTGGGCTTCCTGTTCACGCCGCCCTCGACGCAGCGTCCGTTGCCGTCGGAGTTGACTCGTTGGGGTCTGGGCCAAACCTCGCCGGTATTATCGTTCGAGGATTTCGCTGGGCGCGACACGTTGACCCGCGACACCCAGTCGCAAACCGCCAGCCCGATGGAAACAGCAGATCGGGTGAACGCCGATACGTTCGCTAAACAGTCGCGCCAGCAATTTGTTGAGTCGATGCGTGCTTTCGACGCCAGCCAGGATCCGGCGCAACGTCAGGCCATCGCTACCCAGGCAATGGTTGCCTGGCGCGATCTTGGCGATAACGCGCTCATTCAACGTGTCGATTCGCTGCGCATCCCGCGTCAGCAGGCCGAAACAGGCGTACTGAATTATTTCGCCAGCCAGGGCGTCGACGTCAACGCCGTGCGCGAGGCGGCACGCACCGCACCACGCCAGAATCTGCGCTTTATGGACCAGGCGACGCTGGAAAGCCTGCAGGATTACCGCGACCATGGCACCCAGCCGGGTGGCCCGAGCAATAACCCGCAATACATGGGCATTCGCTCAGGCGAAGAAATCCCGGGTTCGGCCGCTGTGATGCGCGATGCGTACCGCACGCAGAACTATTTCGAAGCGACCACCGCGAAAGGCTATGCGCACGAACTGCCCGAACATTACATGATCACCCGTTCGTACGACACCTGGCAGTCGATAACGGCCAGCCCGGCAGCGATTGACGTGGTCGCGCAGCAAATTGGCCGCGAGCAGGCATTCGCCAATAATTTCGGCCTGCTGCTGACCGATATGCCGAGCAACCCGAAAGCCTATGGCTTCGATTCGGCACGCGAGGCGCAGCAATTTGTCGAGCGCTTTACCAACGGCGACCAGGCCGCCAAAGACCAGATCATCACGCATGATAACAGTGCGAACACGAAACTCGGCCCGATCCGTGTCGGCAGCACCAGCCGTATCTGGGATACCCGCCAGCCGCTGCAGGATCCCTTGGTGTTCGGCCGCGCCGCAAGCGAAGTGATTCAGCGCGACCCGATGCTTTTCGCCGAAGCGATGGAACGGGCCACCCGGCCGGAGCTTGGCCTCGACCGTAAAGGTAAATCCGATGGCCGCCGCGGCGGTATTGCCATGCTGCAAGCCTTCGGTGCGCAGCTCGGCGTGCAGGGTCAGGAAGCCGAATTACCGCCCGCCTACCGCCAATTGGCTGAAACGCTGGGCGGTGTCGATTCGCCGGTGGAAAGCAAAGTCCGTCAGGGCGTGCTGTCGGCTTCGGTGTATGCTGAGGCCGGGGCTTCGGGCCGTTCAGTCAATGCTGTACAATATGTCGATAACATGCTGGCGGCCGCCCAAACCGTGGCAACCGGTGGTGCCATCGCGAGCGACCAGACGGCAGCGCAACAGGCCGAAGCCTTGCGTCAGAGTGGTCGCGAAGCGGTGACCGTCTTTAATGCCGGTGCTTATAACGCCAGCAACCTGGCGCAGGCGGTGCAGAATAACGACGCAAGCGCGATCTACCATGAATTGTTTGCCAGCGAACAGGCCCGCACGGCGGGTGCGCCGCAAGTGGCGGTCAACACGCTGCTTAGCAACCGTAACCTCGCCGCTGACGTGATGACCACGGCCATGCTGCGCAACCCTGCGTCCTTCAACGGGGTAGTCGATGCGCTGCGTAATCGCTCGGGTTCCGTACGGGTGAACGATTACGGGCTGGCGCCGATGCCGATCGATGCCGCCGTAGCCACGCCGCTGCAATTCCTGGCCAGTGTCATTCCCGGCCTGCGTAGCGAGCGTTATGGGGAGCTGGCAGGCAATTTGCGCAGCGCCCAGCGCGCCGCTGAGCGTTACCAGGAAAGCGGTGATCCGCAGGATCTTGAAAAAGCCACCCGCGTGATGGGCCGTTTCCTGGCGCGGATGGAAGCCAACGCCACCAATAACGGCGGTGCATGGCGCGAGAATGCCTGGAACCATATGATCAACATCGTCGCCGACGACCACAATGCCAGCCTGGCCGTGGTCGATGCCGCCGGGGCCAACCCGCTGATGCGTGATGCGCTGATTCGCAGTGTGCCTGCCGGGCTCGAAGCGGGCGATGGTGTACGCATGACCAATCGCGGCAAGATGGGCGATGGCTACCAGCTCAATGCCGGCCTGAGCAATGGGTATGAAACCCAGCTCTTCAGCATTAATGCCGGCCGCGGCCGTGGCTACAAAGTTGAAGTTGCTTCCGCCGCCGTCATCGCGGCAGCGAACGGGCAGCTATCGGCGAACCCGGCGGTCAGCGCCGGTGCACCGGGCGCCAATGCGGGTCAGGGGCAGAATGCTGCCATTACTAACGGCCAGCTGCCGCCTTCCGCCGCGACCACGCCCAATGCCGGTCTTACCATCGACGGGATTCTGGCTGCCGCTGGAAGCAACGGCCAGCAAAATGCTGGTGTAACCGCAGGAAACGACAATGCTGCCGCCTACACTGCCGCCCAACAAGTAGCCGCTGGGCTAATCAGCGCCGGCGTTAGTACGGCACTGAACACGCAGTCCGTGACCCTCACTTCGGGCACTGGCCTTGCCGGGGTCGTGACTGGCGGCCAGTTAACCAGCGGTACCACCGCCGCCACGCAAGTAACGGCTGGAAATACCGGTACGGCCGTTACACCGATCGATAAACGACTGGCACTGCTGTGGCCGAAGAAGAAAGATAAAAAAGAGGAGGAGCCGGAACCCACGCCGACGCCGGAACCTACACCGACGCCGCCGCCGCCCACAC
>DITH01000105.1 GCA_002422745.1 Alphaproteobacteria bacterium UBA6189 | reverse complement strand
GATGGTGCAGAAATGGATGTTGGGGGTGTCGTACCATTGGAAGCTGAGAGTTTTGGTAACCGGCATGCGCCCCAGCACGCTCAGATACAGCCGGTTTTTCCAGTAGCCGAAATTAGGTACGGACACGATAGCCTGTTTGCCGATGCGCACCAGTTGCTCGAGCACCGCCACCGGGTCGGCCATCGCCTGCAGCGCCTGGCTTAGAATGACATAATCGTAGGATTGTGCCGGGTAATGCGGCAGATCGCTCGCCACATCGCCCTGAATCACGGCGATGCCCTGGCTGAGCGCCCGTTGCACCTGTTGCTGGTCGATTTCGATGCCGCGGCCATCGACCTGTTTGTGGGCCCGCAGCCACCCCAGCAGCCGCCCATCGCCGCAGCCCACATCGAGTACGCGCGCCTGCGTGGTGATAAGCGAGGCGATAACCTCGTGATCGGGGCGGAGTTGGGTCTGGCTCATACGTTTCCCCCATTTTTGTCATTCCTGCGAAGAAAAGAAAGCCGTGCTGTGCTCATCGTAAGCCCCGTGCTGTTGCCACCCCATCGAGGAACCCTTTCAGCGTCGCATGGAACGCAGGTACATCGAGCAGGAAGGCATCGTGCCCTTTGTCGGTTTCCACCTCGGTGAAGCTGACATTGGCGGCTACCGCGTTAAGCGCCCGCACGATGTGACGGCTTTCCGAGGTGGGAAACAACCAGTCGCTCGAGAACGACACGACACAGAACCGTACCGGCGTATCGCGGAAGATGTCGGCCAGCTTCTGCCCCTCGGCAAGGTCGAAATAATCCATCGCACGGGTGATGTAGAGGTAGGAGTTAGGATCGAACCGCTCGACGAACGTCATGCCCTGGTGGCGCAGGTAGGACTCGACCTGGAAATCGACTTCAAAGCCGTAGCTCGGCTGCTGTTTATCTTGCAGACGGCGGCCGAATTTATCCTGCAGCCCCATTTCCGACAGGTAGGTGACATGCGCCGTCATTCGCGCGACGGCCAAGCCTTTGGCCGGGAAGCTGCCTTGCGTGATGTAGTCGCCGCCTGCCCAGCCAGGATCGGCCATTACCGCCTGGCGGCCGATTTCGTGAAAAGCGATGTTCTGTGCCGAGTGGCGGGCGGCCGTGCAAATCGGTGCACAGGCGACGAGGCGCTCGGGATAACGCGCCGCCCATTCCAGCGCCAGCATACCGCCCATCGATCCGCCGATCACGCAGAAAAGTTTGTCGATGCCCAGCGCATCGAGCAGCAACACTTGTGCACGTACCATATCGGCAATGGTGAGGACGGGGAAATCACGCCCGTACACATGGCCAGTCAGCGGGTTGATGGATTTGGGGCCGGTGCTGCCCATGCAGCCGCCGATCACATTACTCACAATAAGAAAATAGCGCTCGGTATCGAGCACCAGGCCGGGGCCGACGATCGCTTCCCACCAGCCCGGCTTACCCGTCACCGGATGCGGCCCGGCAATATACTGGTCGCCAGTAAGGCCATGGCAGATGAATATCGCGTTGGAGCGCTCGGCATTCAGCGTGCCGTAGGTTTGGTAGGCGAGCGACAAGGTTGCAATCTCGGCGCCGCTATCGAACCGGAAGGGTTGCGCGGGCGTGATGTCGATCACGTGCCCGACCGCCACTTCGCGCCTGGCGGGGCCGAATGTTAGTGTGGCCTGATACGGTTCGCTCACCTGCATAACCTTGTTGTAGCGCGCCATTGGCGGCTTGCAAGAAGGAAGCGTTGCTCTATGCTGGCGGGTATGACGAATTCCGCCCCAGCCCCCTCACCTGAGGATCAACTTACCGCGTTTCGTAACCGTATCGACGCGCTGGATGAAACCATTACCCAGCTGCTGCTGGAACGCTGCGGCGTGGTGCGGCAGGTCGGGCAATTGAAAGATACGCATTGGCCGCGCGCCTGCCATATCCGCTCGGGGCGCGAAGGCCAAATGCATGAAGCGATTGCCGCGCGCTTCGCCGGCACGGATATTCCGCCCGCCATCGCGATTGCCATCTGGCGGCAGCTGATCGGTGCATCGACCTGTCTGGAATCCCCTTTAAGTGCCGTTTTTCTTGCCCGCCAGCCGCAGCATGGCTGGCTGGTGCGCGAGTATTTCGGCATCACCGCCAGCATCCGTGCTGAAAGCTGTCTGGCCGATATGTTCGATACGCTGGCCCGGAATGAAGCGAATCTGATGATCCTGCCCGAACCCGGGACGCGCGCGGGCGAAGGCGATTGGTGGCTCGATCCCGGCCTGTTTACCAGCCATGGCCTGGCCATTTTCGCGCGCCTGCCGGTCACGACTGATCCCTTGCCCGATGGCTCGCGCCCGGCGCTAGCGCTGGCAGCCATTACGCCCGAGCCTTCAGGCAACGATATCAGCTACCTTGCACTTGCCACTACCAACGAAACCAACGCAGCGCGCCTGCAGGCTATTGCGCCCATGCAGGTCATTTCCGCCAACGCCCACCACCATTTGCTGGTGATCGAGGATTTTGTCGGGCCCGACCATGCGTTGCTGGCCAGCCTACGCCAGGCGCTTGGCAGCGAGGTGCTGAACCTGACCATTCTTGGCGCGCATCCGCGGCCGATTTCCCTGTAACGGAGCTCTATATGACCCAACCCGAACCCAAAGCCGGGATCACGCAGATTAAACCCTATGTGGGCGGCAAATCGAAAAGTGACGGCGTGACGCAAACCATTAAATTGTCGTCGAATGAAAATCCGTGGGGTCCGTCGCCACGCGCAGTCGCGGCATATGGCATGGCCGCCGGGCAGTTGCAGCGCTACCCCGATGGCGCACACGGTACATTGCGCGAAATGATCGGCCGCGTGCACGGGCTACCGCCCGAACAGCTGATCTGCGGCGCAGGATCGGATGAATTGCTCGGCCTGCTGGTGCATGCCTATGCCGGGGTGGGCGATGAAGTGCTGTTTACCGAGCACGGCTTTTTGATGTACCGCATCTACACGTTGGCCAACGGCGCGACACCCGTGACTGCGGCCGAGAACAACCTCACCACCGATGTCGACGCATTGCTGGCCAAGGTGACGGCAAAAACGAAAATCGTATTCCTGGCCAACCCGAACAATCCCACCGGCACGGTGATTCCATTCAGTGAAGTGAAACGCCTGCGCGAGGCACTGCCACCGCAAGTGATTTTGGGGCTGGATGCCGCCTATGCCGAATATATCGACGACCCGGCCTACGATGCCGGTGCCTCGCTGGTCACGGCGGGGACGAACAGCATCATGTTCCGCACCTTCTCGAAAATCTACGGCTTACCGGCGATTCGTCTCGGCTGGGCTTATGCGCCACCGGCCATGATCGATATCCTGAACCGGGTACGCAGCCCCTTCAACGTTACCGCACCGGCGTTGCTGGCCGGGCTCGCTGCAGTGGAGGATCAGGATTACATCGCCGAGATGCGAATGAAGAATACGCAGGAGCGTGTTCGTGTAACTGAGGCTTTACAGGCCTTAGGACTTCAGGTGATTCCCAGCCAAACGAATTTTGTCCTGGTGAAGTTCGGAGCATCCGCCGCCAGCGCCAACCAGTATTTGATGGCGCGGGGGCTGATCGTGCGCGAGGTAGGCAATTACGGCCTGCCGGAGTATTTACTCATTTCCATCGGCACGACGGATGAGAACACCCAGTTACTCGCCGCCCTGAGCGATTTTTCCGCGCAGCACGCCGCATGAGCCAGGGGTTGCGTATTGCGTTGCTCGGCGCGGGACAGCTGGGTGGTTCGTTCGCCCTCGCCCTGCGGCAGGCGGACCCCTCCATCGATGTGGTGGCTTATGATGCACAGCCGCATCATGCCACATTGCTTCAGGAAATGGGTGGCGCAAGCCGCGTGGCCGCGACGATTGAGGAAGCCTTACTCGGCACCGAGCTGGTCGTGCTGGCTGCCCCGGTGCGCGCTTTTCGTACATTGGCGGAAGCGATGGCGCCCTTTCTGACGCCGGGAGCGATTGTCACCGACCTGGGTTCGGTGAAGGGTAGCATGCTGCCGTTGATACATATACTTCCGCAGGCGCGCATTGTGCCGGCCCACCCGATCGCCGGAAGCGAAAAGGCCGGGGTAGCCGTAGCGCGGGCCGATCTGTTCCAGGGCAAACTGGCGATCGTGACGCCGCTTGACGGCAGTGATGCCGACGGAGTGCAGGCGGTGGAGACCTTATGGCATCTGGCCGGGGCCGATGTGCTGCACATGCCGGTCGAAGTGCATGACCAGATTTACGCCTATGTCTCGCACCTGCCGCACCTGATTGCCTTTGCGGCCGCCTCTTTCCTGCATGGTTATGGCGTGCGCATGACGGCAGAAGATGCAACCCTGCAGCGTTTCCTGCGGATTTCACGTTCGAACCCGCGCATGTGGAGCGATATTTTCCTCGAGAACCGTGAGGCGTTACTGCCTGCCCTCGCCACTTATATCGCCGTGCTGCGTCATTTTGCACAGGAACTTCGGCAAGGTGCGCCGGGTGAAGGTGAAACGGTGCAACTGGCCAAGGACCATTTGCCGCGCATTCTCGCCGCCTCGTTGATTTCCAGCGTCTCGCTCTACGAGCAGCAATCGGGTATGGATTTACGGCGGCTGGGTGCCGGGGGCATGCGCGATATTGCGGCACCGGCAGCTGAGGCGCCTGAAGCCGCGATGGAGGCGATTTCGCACGCCGCCGCACCGATGGCCGAGGTGATCGAGGCGATCATTCCGACCTTCCAGCAACTGGAATCATTGATGGGTGCCGAGGATGAAGCGGCGATGCTCGCGTTAGTACAGCGCATGGTGGATGATGCGCAACGCCTCAGCGCGCCCCGGCAATAACGGCTAGTGCGCCTGTTCGATCAACGCCGTCAACTCGGCGTGGGTGCTTACCTGCGCATCGAATGCAAAGCCCTCGAACGTGTTGGCAGCGGTGACATGATCGCCGTACAGAATGGCCGTGGCGCCTAAATGATGGGCGCATTCGAGATCGACCACCGTATCGCCAATAAACCAAACATGCCGCGACGATGAGGTGTTTAATGCTTCGAGCGCCATATCGGCCGAGTCACAGGCGGGTTTATCGCGCGCCGCATCGCCCGAACCAATAGCCACATCGATCCAGCGATCCCAGCCCAGATGGGCCAGTTCCTTGCGCAATGAATCGCCACGCTTGTTGCTGACGACGCCAAGTTTCGCCGCGCGGGCCGCCGTATCCAGCATCGCTTCCGCACCGGGTAACGGGCGCAGGGTTTCCAGGTGAATCGAGCGATAGCTTTGCTGGTAATGCGTGGCGGCTTCTTCCCACCGTTCGGCAAATAATTCGGGAAAGGAATCGCGCATCGATTTTTTTACATTGCCTTTCACTTTTTCCAGCGACCATTCCGGATGCGCCATATGCCGTAGCGTCATGTTGAGAGCAGTGTGGATCATCGGCCAGGTATCAACCAGCGTGTTGTCCCAATCGAATAAGATAACGGAAGGTTTGGGCAGGATCATGCAGGGAACCATTGGTTGAGTTGCGGGCGAGCCTCGGCCAGCGTCGGCAATTGCTGGTCGCGTGCCGAGAGGATGGGGTTGGCTAGCGGCCAGTCGATCACGTCGTAGCGGATGCCCGCTTCGCCGTTCGGATTAAACGGCGCGGTGACTTTATACAATACATCGGCAGGCTCGTGGCCCAGCACGCAAAACCCATGGGCAAAGCCGGGCGGTATCCATAGCAGCTCGGTATTGGGCTCGAGCTCGACCGCCACATGCTGGCCGAATTGCGGCGAGTGTGGCCGCACATCGACCGCCACGTCGAGAATACGCCCGCGCAGCACGCCAACCAGTTTCCCCTGCGGCGCGGTATGCTGGAAATGCATGCCACGCACGACACCGGGCCAGGAGCGCGAATGGTTGTCCTGCACGAAATGGTCGGTAATGCCGAAGGCATGGAATTTCGATTCCACATAACGCTCGGTAAAAAACCCGCGGGCATCGGGATAGACATCGAGCCCAATTCGTTTGACGTCGGGCAAGTCGGTTTCAATCAGTCGCATGCATGGCCTCCTTCAAGCCGTCCTGCCAATGCGGCAGGGCAATACCCGCCTCCGCCAGTTTGTTGGTGGCCAGCCGCGTGTCGCGCGGGCGGCGGGCGGGGGTAGGATATTCCGCCGTGGTGATGGGTGCAATGGCGGTGTTTATCCCCATGCCCTGCGCAATGGTACAGGCAAACCCGTGCCAGCTCGTATGACCGGCCGGTGCTAAATGGTAAAGGCCGGGGGCCAACGGTTCGGCCGCCAATACGGCGCGCGCCAGATGCGGGGCGTAGGATGGCGCGCCAAGTTGATCGGCCACCACCTTGACCGCGTCACGTTCGGCAAGCAAACGGCGCATGGTGGCGAAGAAATTGCGCCCGCGCGTGTCGTACACCCATTGCAGGCGAAAAACCTGCGCCCCGGCATCGAGCGCGGCCTGCTCGCCATAGAGCTTGCTTTTACCATACTGGCCCAGCGGATTACAGCGCGCGGTTTCAGTGGAGGGAGCGTCACTCTCGCCGTCGAATACATAATCGGTCGAGAAGTGGGTGAAGCGCACCGCATATTTGGCCGCCAGCCGGGCAAGAATTTTAGGTGCTTCGGCATTGATCGCATAGGCAAGCTCGAGCTGGCGCTCGGCATCGTCGACCGCAGTATAGGCCGCGGCGTTGATGATCCAGCGCGGCTGATGGGTCGTGATAAGCGCTTCCACCTGAGCAGGATCGAGTGCGGTAAAATCGCACTGTGCTCGCGTGATGGCGATGGCGTCATCGCCCGCCTGCTCGGCCAGCCGGTAACCGAGCTGGCCTTGCGCGCCAAACACCAGAATGGAGCTCATTTGCCCTTCCAGGCCAGCATGGTTTCAATCCATTCCGGGTGGCTGCGGTACCAATCGACCGTGGCGCGCATACCTTCCTCGAAGCCGATACTTGGCGTGAACCCCAGGGCTTTTTCGGTGGCGCTGATATCGAGCGCGTAGCGGAAATCATGGCCCGGCCGGTCAGCCACGAAGGTGATAAGCGCATGCGCCTGGTTGCCCAGCAGATCGCATAGCAGCTCGACCAGCTCCAGATTGCGCCGTTCAACACCGGTGCCCAGCAAGTACACCTCGCCGGGCGTGCCGCGTTGCAGGGCGGCGATCACGCCACGCGCATGGTCGTCGGCATGGATCCATTCGCGCATTTGCTTGCCCTCGCCATAAACCGGCAAGGGCTGGCCGGCGAGTGCGTTGCTGATCATGCGCGGAATCAGTTTTTCCGGGTGTTGGCGCGGGCCGTAATTATTGCAGCAACGGGTGATGATGGTTTCCATGCCATAGGTTTTGTACCAGCTGCGCACCAAGTGGTCGGCCCCGGCTTTGCTGGCAGCATACGGCGAATTGGGCTGCATGGGCGAATCGGTGGTGAACACGCCCTCCTCGCCAAGTGCGCCATATACTTCGTCGGTCGACACCTGCAAAAACCGTTTCACGCGGGCGGCGCGGGCAGCCTCCAGCAAACGATGCGTGCCGAGAATGTTGGTTTCAATAAAGGCGGCCGAACCGGCGATGGAATTATCGACATGGCTTTCGGCCGCCACATGGATAGCGGCGTCGAACCGGTGATCGCTAAACAGCATGGCGAGCATGGCGGCATCGGTAATATCGCCTTCGATCAATGTGCAGTCGATACCTGCCAGGTTTTGCGGGTGACCGGCATAGGTCAGCTTATCGAGAACGGTCACACGGTTGCCGCCTGCAACCAGTTGGGCGACAAGGGCGGATCCGATAAATCCGGCACCGCCGGTAACTAGGATATGGTTCATCGCGGCTCCCGGAACATGATAGGGATCAAAAATTCAATTAAATTCCCCGCCGGGTAGGTAGCGGGCACTCCCGGCATAGGGTTAGCACGGCGTATCATATCGACCGCGGCGGCGTCGAGGATTGCGTTCCCGGAGGATTCCTCGATGGCGTAATAGCGCACATAGCCCGAACGGTCGATCCGTACACGGATGACCACGCGCCCCTCCTTGCCCCCTGCGGCAGCGGGGTAAAGTTTATGGCGTTGAATCCACCCGGCGATCTGCCGTTCGTAACGCTCGCGTACGGTTTGCGGTGATTCCACCGGTGCCGTATTCGTTGCCCCCTGTCCACCCATTGCACCGGCCGGGCTGCCTTCGCGAATGAAGCGCTGCGGGGTAGGCGCAATGGCGGCATATTGGGTAAGCACACCCGTATCGGGCAATGGATTACTGGCCGCCGGCGCAGAAGCGGGCGCTGGCTCGGGCATGGCAGGGTTTTCAAGGGGTGCCTGCCGGGCGGAGGGCGGCGTGATGGGCACGGCCTTCGCCTGTTTCAACGGCTGTGGCTGTGGTTTTGGTACAGGCTTGGGGACAGGCTTG